>JALNVY010000100.1 GCA_023231165.1 Syntrophales bacterium
ATCTGCACAAAAAAATCAAGAGCTACGGCCTGGATATTGAAAAATAGACTATCATCGACGGCTTCGTAAAAATATTCGCAGGTAAGGCGCGCAAATAATGAGGAATGAGGCGTACTTTGCGTACGCCGCAGTGACGAATGATGCCGCGCAACGCAGCATCCGGGCTTTTTACGAAGCCGTCAAGATTTACCACTGCCTACGGACTTCAGATCGGATAGGGAGAAGCGGTTAACGGGTAGAAAAAGAAGTCCCAGCAGGACAACGACGCCGATGGACAGGAAGTGATAAATGATAGCGAATGAGAGAGCGTCTGTTTTGGGGATTCCGTAGAGGGTCAGTCCCAGAATGCAGAAGAAATGCCAGTTGCCTATGAAACCTGGTCCCGCGGGGATGGCGATGCCAATTATGAGAATAACCATAATGACGAAGGCGGCAATAAAGGGCAGGGTTAAATGGAAGGCCAGAAACATCAAGTAAATGGCCAACCCGTCGATGATCCAGAAGGCTAGGGACAACAGGCCGACCTGGGCCAGTAAACCAGGCTTAGCCATCATGCCGAATCCATCGATAAATTGATGAAGCAGCCGATCCGCTTTTACGGCATAGCGATCCGGTAGCTGGCGAATTAGGGGAGCGAGCAATTTCAAACAGGCCTCCCTTTTGAAGAGCATGAAGATCATAAAACCAAGAATGCCCAGGGTCAAAACGATAAAGAAGGCGCTGGAGCGGATTAACCACGGGGGCACGGGGGTCAGAAACATGATTACGGTGAAGATGAAAAAGACCGTCAGACTGTCAAAAATCCTCTCAATAAAAATCGTTGCCAGGGCGGAACTCATCCGGATGGGGGCTTTTTTGGTGATCAGATAGGGCCTGGCGAATTCTCCCAGCCGGGCCGGGAAGGAGACAATGGCCAGGAAGCCAACGTTGGTTACGGAAAAGAGATCGAACTGACTGACCTTATGAATAGGGCTGAGGATGACGCCCCACCGTACGGAGCGAATCACCTGCATCAGCACTATGATCACGACGGCTCCGGCCGCATATGCAATGTCGATGGACTTGAAACCTTGCAGTACCCCCTCGTAGTCGATTCCCCGGAGGGAAAGATAGACAAGGAGAGCACTGATTAATATCCCGGCAACGAGCTGTTTCATGGAGGTGGGGCATAACACAAATCGGATGAATTCACAACGGATGGCGCAAGGAAAATAAAATAAAAAAACCCTTTACGGTGGCTACCGTAAAGGGGTGTATTGACAAAGGGATATGTTCAGGCGAGGATCACTGGTGGCAGCGCCGGTTTAGCTTACCCAGACCTTGATCACTTCTATGACCGGCGCCGTGAACAGCGCGACATAGCAGGTGTAGAGAGCGAATGCCCCTACGGCTTCCCCGGCATACATCTTCTCGAACTTCTGTTTGATCGAAAAGATGATCAGGCCGCCAATGATGACTAGGCCCAAATGGAAATACGGGAAATTCTCTCCTCCCCCGGCAGTGTATTCGGCAAAACTGAAAGTCGCTGTCAGGAGCACAAAGATGACCGTAACGATGATGGCAGATAATGTCTTTTTCATGGTATGTATCCTCCCCCTATTGTTTTCTTTTACCATATGGATATGAAAGAACCGTGCCAGACATTTTGCTCCGATGATAATCGCTAATAACTTGAATTTAAAGGATATATTATTTAACCTTTTCTTGGGACATAACAAAAGTTGAAAGATTCGTTAAATCCATGTAAAAAACATATGAATGAAGCGCCGAGTTCCGACTCTGCGGGTCTATGTTTTCATGCAGCCCGGTGAGGGCATAAAGGACTTATTCTATGAATCGACGTGATTTTCTGAAGAATGCTGTCATGTCCGGCGCCGCGCTTACCCTTCCCTTGGGGATGGCTCCCTTTTTATCTCTATCCGAGGGGGCCGACAGACCGGATCTTGCCGTGGTGCGGGGGGCGTCGCCGGCCCGGATTACCAGCGCGGCGATTAATGAACTCGGTGGGATGCGCCGCTTCGTTTCCCGGGGAGATATTGTCGTTGTCAAGCCCAATATCGGCTGGGACCGGACGCCGGAATATGCTGCCAACACCAATCCTGAGGTCGTGGCCGAGATTGTCCGGCTCTGTTACGGGGCGGAGGCCAAGCAGGTCAAGGTCTTCGATCATCCCGTGAGCGACGCCCGGCGGACCTACAAACAGAGCGGGATTGCCGCTGCGGCCATAGCGGCGGGGGCGCAAGTATCCTTCGTCGATGAGAGAAAATTTAAGGATGTGGCCATCAAGGGGCAGCTTCTCAAGACCTGGCCCCTTTATACGGAAATTATCGAGGCCGATAAGGTCATCAACATTCCTGTCGCCAAAGTTCACGGGATCGCAACGCTGACCCTGGGAATGAAAAACTGGATGGGGATAATGGGAGGCTCGCGGGGACGTATCCATCAACGTATCGATGAGAGTCTTGTGGATCTTGCCCGCTTTGTGAGGCCATCGTTGGTTATTCTCGATGCGGTCCGCATCCTCGTCGATAACGGTCCCCAGGGAGGAAGTCTCTCCGATGTCAGACGCCTCGACACCGTTATTGCCGGGACGGATCAGGTAGCTGTCGATGCTTTTGGGACAACCCTTTTCGGCATGAAGCCGGATGCCCTCGGTTGTGTCCGCATCGCTCACAACGCCGGTTTGGGTAGTATGAATATTTCCCGGCTCCGGATCAAGCGCCTGATAATATAGGGTAAGGCGGTTATGATAAGATCCCCGGAATAAAAATGAAGCCTGACAAGCCAGCCAATCCTTTTTCAAAACATCTGACCATGGCAAATCTTCGCCGGTTCAGTCAGGCCCTTTTCCTCCTCCTTTTTCTCTGGCTGTTTCTGCAGACGGAATCGAAGGGGGCCAATGAACTGGGCTATCCGGTCAAGATCTTCCTTGATGCCGATCCCCTGATCTGGCTGACGACGATCCTCGCCTCCCGGTCCTTTTACGGGGTATTTATCCTTGCTTTAACCGTGATCATTTTTACGGTGATCCTCGGCCGGGTATTTTGCGGCTGGATCTGTCCGCTGGGAACCCTGCATCATTTAACGGGAAAACTGCAAAAGAGGCTGAAAAAGAGAACTGTCCTCAATAAACAGGTTTCCCTTCGTTCCGATAATCTCTACCGTTTCAAGTACCTGCTGTTGATTTTCCTGATGGTCGCTGCCATATTTGGGGTTCAACTTGCCGGCCTCTTCGACCCTCTTGCCTTGTTGATCCGCTCTTTGTCGCTTGCCGTTTACCCCATGTTCAGCTACGCCCTGCGCAGCCTCTTCGATGGCGTCTTCGCATGGAATATTCCATATATTACAGGTGGTTCGGAGTTTGTTTACGGTTTTCTGAAAAAAACAGCGCTTCCCTTCAGTCAGCCCCTCTTTCTCCAGGGGATCTTTATCGGTTTAATCTTCTTCCTGATCCTGGCCCTGAATCTGTGGGAGAAACGTTTCTGGTGCAAATATCTGTGCCCCCTGGGGGCCTTGCTCGGCCTCCTGTCCCGCTATGCCCTCCTCAAACGTTCGGTGAGTGAGGACTGTGACGGGTGCGGTGTTTGTACGCAGGGTTGCCAGGGAGGGGCATGCTTATCTGGCAATCCCGGTGGAGCCAGCGTGGATAAAACAAAAGATAAGGCGCAAGAATGGAAGAGCGCCGAATGCCTGATGTGCCTCAACTGCGACGATCCCTGTCCGAAAAACGCTGTTTCCTTCGGATTTTCCCGGAAACCGGCGCCAGCCGCCCTTGATCTTGGTAAACGACGTGTCCTCAGCTCCATGCTGGCAGGGATAGCCGCGGCGCCTCTGTTGAGAATCACGCCCCTGACCAAGGTAGGCGCCGTAGAACCGACCCTGATCCGCCCCCCCGGCGCTCTGGCGGAAGAGATATTCCTCAAACGCTGCGTCAAATGTGGCGAATGCATGAAGGTTTGCATCACCGGCGGTCTCCAGCCCACTTTCCTGGAGGCCGGTCTGGAAGGAATCTGGTCTCCCGTCCTTGTTCCCCGCATCGGTTATTGTGAATACCGCTGCACCCTCTGTGGCCAGGTCTGCCCCACCGGTGCCATCAGGAAACTCACCCTCGAGGAAAAAGCCGCCACAAAAATCGGTCTGGCAATGATCGACAAGGGCCGATGCCTACCCTTTGCACATAACATGTCCTGCATTGTCTGCGAGGAGGTCTGCCCCACGTCTCCCAAGGCCATCTGGTTCGAGGAGGTCCGCCTGCGGGACCGTCAGGGCCGGGAGATGCTCCTGAAACAACCCCACGTAGATCTCTCCCTCTGCGTCGGCTGCGGGATCTGCGAGACAAAATGTCCAGTCCTCGGCCACCCGGCCATTACGGTGACGAACCTCGGCGAATCGCGCTCAAAGGACAATCAGCTCCTCCTCTAATTCCAATTCCAGATAAAAGATGATGAACTCGTAAAAAGAGGTAGTGCTTTGTTTGGGAACCGGAATCAGTTGTTGCGGAGGGAAGCGAGAAGCGTGTCAAGGCCGGGAAAGACGGCCTTATTTTCCCGCCAAGCGTAGATCATGGTCTCGATATGCAGGCGCCGCAGTTTCGCCGTCATGGCGGCGTCGAGGGGTTCGGGCAGGGTCAGGATCAGCCGGGGCGGACGGGGGAAATGGAGGCTGTTCACAAGGAGCTGGGTGGCCCCTTCCTGGACGCTTTTAGAAAGATTGTTCGTCTTGACCTGGAAAACGGCCGCCGCATCCCCCTCCTTATCGACGGCCATTAGATCCCGAAGGCCGTCATTGCCGCATTTCCAGCGGAGTTCCTTCAGGGCGGCGGCGAGATCCCTGATCACCAGTCCCTGATCGCATTCCGAGGCCATGTCCCGCAGCAACTCGCAATGACGCATCCCCAATAACTCCTCCCGGAGGCGGAGGTCGTCAAAACCCATTTCCATCTGGGCGGACGGCGGGGCGGCCATGTCCTTGATCTTGTCGATCTTGTTGACGAACTGTGATAATTGGCGGGCGAAACGGGGGGAGTGGAGGAGGCCGACAACGGCGACGGACGTATCTTCCTCGCCGTCTTCCATATCTACCCAGACGCCCCGGTATTGCCTCTCGAAGAGGGCCTTGCCGATCCCCTTCCGGCCGCCGCCCAATTTGCCCCGGTGGACAACGAAAGTCCGTCCCTTGCCGTCGGCGGCGAAGACCCCGCCGATGCGCCGGTCGGTTCCCTCCTTGGGAAAGTTAATCTCACAGGTAATGGAGAGGGCGGCGTCGGTCTTGGGCCGGGCCGTTCCGAAGGCGTTCCAGTTGCGGTTTTCTTCTCCCTTGCCGGGAAAGAACCATAGCCCGAGTTCGTCGGACCACCATACCCGGACCCGGTCGCTTGCCCCCTGGTGGCCTAGGTTAACGGGGATCTTTTCCTTCCCCCAGGTCTTGAGCTGGCGGGTGAAGTGCTGTTGGCAGCGGTGGATGGCCTTTGCGTCGGTAATAGCCTTGAGCATATCAGCCAACAATTATCATATCGGGAAAATTGCGCCGGTAATAATGAGTATCCAAGATCATATGCTCTTCACGTACAAAAAATAGCATGGGCTGTCAAGGATAGTTTGGAGCCGGAGAAAAACTCGCTACTGCTGACCGCAAAAAGGAAAACCTCTTTAACCCTGTGAAGGGTCGCGAGAAACGGCATCAGCGTGCAACATATTGAAAGTATGACGATTTATATATGTAGTTACTTCAAGGAAATACACTGGCAGATGCATGCTAACATACTCTGCGAAAATATTCAATATTGTGATTAATTTTTGAATGTGATAGTCGCGCACCGTCTTCTTTTTATCAGAGCTCGAATATGGAAAGAGAATGTATCCGCAAGCGGTCCCAAGCATAATCGGAATCATTTTTTAGCCATGCACGGCGGATAAGGAAGGCAAAACAAAAATAGAGGGAGGTAGGTTCATGTCGTACGCAGAAGAGTACAAAAGTAAACTTGTTAGCCCGGAAGAAGCAGTGAAAGTGGTAAAGAGCGGAGACTGGATTGATTACGGATTCGGCCATACCAAGCCGGTTGGTCTGGACAATGCCCTTGCGGCCCGTAAGAATGAATTGAAGGATATCAATATTCGACATTGCTTGAGCTTGACCGCCCAGGCCTGCATCGAAGCCGATCCTGATGGGGAAGTCTTCACATTACAAAACTGGCATTTCTCTGGTTACGATCGCAAGAAACACGATCTTGGCCGCTGCTATTATCACCCCATGATCTTCCGCAATCAGCCGCTGTTCTACAGAAAGAGCATCAAGACTGTCGATGTGACCATGATCCGGGTTACCAAGATGGACAAAGACGGCTTTTTCAGCCTCCACATGGGCAATGCTGCGGTGCGCGCGGCGCTGGATGTTTCCAAGAAGATAATTCTCGAAGTGAATTCGCTTCTTCCCTGGGCGATGGGCGGCAGCGATGAGACCGTGCACATTTCGGAAGTCGACTACGTTGTCGAGTTTGAGTCCAAGTTAGAGGTCATCCCCCCCGCAGCCCCGACCGAGATCGACAAGCAGATCGCCTCCCACATTGTCCCCCTGATTCCCAACGGCGCCTGCATTCAGCTAGGCATCGGCGGTCTGCCCAACTATATCGGCAGCCAGCTTGCGGAATCGGATCTCCAGGATTTGGGTTGCCATACGGAAATGCTCGTTGACGCTTACTACCACATGTACACGGCCGGCAAGCTGACCAACAAGAAGAAGGGCATCGACAAGAAAAAAAGCGCCTACGCCTTTGCCGCCGGCAGCCAGTTCCTCTATGACTGGATTGATATGAACCCCTCGTTGGCGTCCTATCCTGTTTCCTACACCAACGCCCCCCATATCATGTGCCAGAACGACAACATGATGTCCATCAACGCCTGTGTCGAGGTCGATCTGTTCGGCCAGGTTTCTTCCGAATCCTCAGGGCCGCGTCACATCAGCGGCACCGGCGGTCAGTTGGATTATGCAACGGGCGCCTACATGTCCGATGGCGGGATGTCCTTCATCTGCTGCAACTCCTCCTACAAGGACAAAAAAACAGGCGACACCAAAACCAGGATCGTACCGATGCTGCCCCAAGGCTCTATCGTGACGGTGCCCCGCACCCAGTCCCACCTGATCGTGACCGAATACGGCGTAGCTGATCTGGCGGGCAAATCCACCTGGCAACGGGCGGAAGCGCTGATCAACATTGCCCATCCGGACTTACGTGAAGGGCTGGTCAAAGAAGCCGAAAAAATGAATATCTGGCGGAAAAAGTGTTAACAGCAAGAGTAACGGTAAATAATTATTTCATGCTGCGCTTGCAGCCGTGAATTAAACAAGTTAGAGATTAAATTTCAAGTGAAAAGCCCTGGGGCGATTTTTCCGCCCCAGGGCTTTCTTGTCTAGAAAACAAGACATAGAATTATCCCGATTTTTTTTAAATCTCCTGTTGACTTGTTCTGCATATTGTGGTTAATCGTACACCATCATACTACATATTGTGTTTCATGCATTTAACTCACTTGTAATTATCACCGGGGGGAAAAAGAGAATGAAAAAAAAGACTTCCACGCCGCCTATTCCTGAATTCACGAAAAATGCCCTGACCGTTCTGGAAAGACGTTATCTGAAACGGGATCAGGATGGGGCCGTTCTGGAGACGCCGTCACATATGCTCAGTCGTGTGGCCGGCGCCATTGCCGCGGCGGATCGGAAATTCGACGCCAAGGCCGATACGAAGAAATTGGAAGACAGGTTTTACGATATGATGGCCCGCCTGGAATTTCTTCCCAATTCACCCACCCTGATGAATGCGGGGCGGGAGTTGGGCCAATTGTCGGCCTGTTTTGTCCTGCCCGTCGGTGATTCCATGGAGGAAATATTCGATGCTGTGAAATATACCGCCCTGATCCATAAATCAGGCGGTGGTACGGGCTTTTCCTTCTCCAGTTTACGACCGGCCAACGACGTGGTCTTGACGACCACGGGCATCTCCAGCGGCCCTATTTCCTTCATGCGGGTCTTCGATGTGGCCACGGAGACCATCAAGCAGGGCGGCACCCGCCGTGGCGCCAATATGGGCATCCTGCGAGTCGATCATCCCGACATCATGGACTTTATCATGTGCAAGGCCGACAAGAAACAGTTGAACAATTTCAATATTTCCGTCGGTATAACGGAGGTTTTCATGATGGCTGTTGAAAAAGATGAGAATTATGACCTCATCAATCCGAGGAACGGCAAGGTTGCCGGAACTCTCAACGCCCGGAAGGTCTTCGACCGGATTGTCACGCAGGCCTGGGAAAATGGTGAGCCGGGCATCGTTTTTCTGGACCGCCTGAATCGGGACAATCCGACTCCTCATGTTGGAACCATTGAATCAACGAATCCTTGCGGCGAGCAACCCCTTCTTCCCTATGAGTCCTGTAATCTGGGGTCCATAAATCTGGGTAAAATGGTTAAAGACGGGCAAATTAACTGGGAGAAACTTAAAGATGTGGTTCATCTTGCCGTTCATTTTCTCGATAATGTCGTGGAAGTAAATAAATATCCCCTTCCTCAGATCAGTGAGATGACACGGGGAAACAGGAAAATCGGTCTCGGAATTATGGGCTGGGCGGATATGCTGATTCTCCTTGA
>JALNVY010000101.1 GCA_023231165.1 Syntrophales bacterium
CGTAATGGATGTACAGGGATGTTATGAAATCGCCGGACCAGGACAACCCGGGAAGAGAGGTGATGTAATAACGGTTGGCCATGGGCAGTTCAAATATCCCCGTAATCAGCAGCAGTAAGCCGGACAGGGCGATTGCCCAATGCTCGACAAGATCGATGAGATCGTGACGGACAATGAGCCCCTTTTCATTCATAATCCTGTCACTCATGGCTGTTCTCCCCTCCTTTCACCCGGTCTTTTCTTCGGGAGAGGGCCATGAAGGCCCCGGCCACACCGGCAGCAATGCCATAAAGCGGCGCCTGGAGAACGGCCTTTCCCATCTTATCCGTTTTGGCCATCCGCCTTTCTGCGGGACCCATGTCGGGCCTTCCCGGTTGTTTTTTCATCGTCCCGTTGAGAGCGGTAAAAGAAACGGGGGACACATACAGGGTTGCCGTACCGCCATTTTCCTTCTTCCCGTAAATAAATCCTTTCATCACCTTGGCCCGTTCTTCCGCCAAAGCATAGATTTCCTTACGGTCACCAATGAGCATGGCCTGTTGCGGGCAGGCCTCGATGCAGCCGGGAAGCTTTCCTGCCCCCAGACGGTCATTGCAGAGATCGCACTTGTACATGACACCGTTGCCGGCCAAAGTCGGCAGGATCTGAAGGTAAATCCCCACACCTGACTGGCGCTGGGGAATCTCCCAGGGACAGACGGTCTTGCATTTGGCCCCTCCGAAACAGAGTTCCTGGTCGATAACCACGGCCCCGTTTTCGTATTTATGATTCGCCGCAAAGGGACAGATCGTAGCGCAGGCCGGATTGTCACAGTGCATGCACCGGCGAGGCACAAAAACAATTCGCTTTTGCCCTCCTTCATCTATTTCGGCCTGGTGGACATAAATAAAGTTATAAGGAGTCAGGCGGTTGAAAACCTCCCGCTTTTTCGACCAGTCCTCAATCGTCTTCCTAGGCCACGGTTCCGGTATGGGTTCGTGAATCTTCGGGATCTTATCCCTATTGATGTTCTTGCACGCCCCCACGCAGGCCGGTATATCCTTCCCCGGACATCCATCGCATCGACTCAGATCGATGAGGGTCGCCAGGCGCTTCCGGCCGGCGGCAAACCCCCTACTCGGAATGACAAGACCGGCACCCGCAGCGGTAATGCCTGTCGATACCTTGAGGAATGCCCGCCGGTTCAATCCGGTTTTCTTATCTATAGTCACAATAAAGTCCTCCCTTAAGCAAGATCGACATAATGGGTCAGGGGCTTCTGAAAATCCGTCATTGCCTGCTCCGGATTCTGGATTGATTTCTGAATAGGCATTAAAAAAGCGGCTGTCAAGACCTTTTTCGTGGCCCTTTTCCTTGGTGGAACCCTTGACAAGATGAGGATCGTGATTATATTGGCAACGTAATTTTGTTTCTAAGATTTCAATAATTTATTCGGAGAGCAATAAAATTAATTTATCTATGGGGGGTATGGCCTATGAAGTTTAGACCGCTGCACGATCAAGTATTGGTTATCCGGGAGGAAAGCGAACAGAAATCCGCCGGGGGCATCATCATCCCCGATACGGCAAAGGAAAAACCCCAAAAGGGTATGCTGGTTGCCGTCGGTCCGGGAAAGATGGATCGTGAAGGAAAGCGTATCCCGTTGGAAGTAAAAACAGGGGATCGCGTTTTGTTCGGCCGCTATGGGGGCACGGAAATCAAGATCGATGGTGTGGAACATCTCATGATGAGAGTAGACGACATCCTCGGCGTTTTGGAATCATAACAGGAGGGAATAAAAAAAATGGCAGCAAAAGAGATTAAATACGATAGTGTAGCCCGGGAAAGAATTTTGAAGGGCGTAGATGTCTTGGCGAATGCCGTAAAAGTCACCCTGGGGCCCAAGGGACGTAACGTTGTAATCGAGAAGAAATGGGGCGCGCCGACTATTACCAAGGATGGCGTCACCGTCGCCAAGGAGATCGAACTGGAAGATAAGTTTGAAAACATGGGCGCCCAGATGGTTAAGGAAGTAGCCTCCCGGACATCAGACCTGGCCGGCGACGGCACCACGACCGCCACCATTCTTGCCCAGGCCATCTACCGGGAAGGATCGAAGCTCCTGGCGGCAGGGATGAATCCCATGTCACTGAAGCGGGGCGTGGACAAGGCGGTGGTCCTTGTCACGGAAGAACTGAAGAAGATGTCCAAAGCCGTCAAGGACAAGAAAGAAATCACCCAGGTTGGCGCCATCTCGGCAAACAGCGATTTCAGCATCGGCGAGATCATCTCGGATGCCATGGACAAGGTCGGCAAGGAAGGCGTCATCACCGTTCAAGATGCGAAAGGCATGGAAACCACCCTTGATATCGTGGAAGGCATGCAGTTCGACCGGGGATACATCTCCCCATATTTCATTACCAATCCGGACAAGATGGAAGTCCGTCTCGAAGAACCCTATATACTCCTCAACGAAAAGAAGATCAGCACGATGCAGGATATGGTCCCCATCCTGGAACAGGTAGCCAAGACGGGAAGACCTCTGCTCATCATTGCCGAGGATCTGGAAGGGGAAGCCATGGCGACCCTCGTGGTCAATAAACTGCGGGGCACCATCAAATGCGCGGCCGTCAAAGCCCCTGGCTTCGGAGACCGGCGCAAGGCCATGCTGGAAGACATCGCCATCCTGACGGGGGGCAAAGTGGTTTCCGATGATATCGGTTTGAAACTGGAAAACCTGACCCTTGCTGACCTTGGGCAGTGCAAAGAGGTTACCATCGACAAGGACAACTCCACTATCGTAGACGGGGCTGGTAAAAGCGCTGACATCCAGGCCAGGGTCAAACAGATCCGCGCCCAGATGGAGGATACAAGCTCCGATTATGACCGTGAGAAACTACAGGAACGTCTAGCCAAGATCGTGGGCGGAGTAGCCATAATCAAGGTCGGGGCGGCAACGGAAATGGAAATGAAGGAAAAGAAGGCCCGGGTGGAAGACGCCCTCAACGCTACCAGAGCGGCCGTAGAAGAAGGCATCGTTCCCGGCGGCGGCGTGGCCCTCATCCGCAGCCTGAAGGCGCTGGAAAAGGCAAAGCTTCCCGAAGATGAGCATTACGGCCTCAACATCGTTAAACGGGCGCTTGAAGAGCCCCTGCGCCAGATTGCCAACAATGCCGGTTTCGAAGGCTCCGTCGTCGTGGAAAAGGTAAAGGCCGGTAAGGACGATTATGGTTTTGACGCCGACAAGGGCGAATATTGCAATATGATCAAGGCCGGCATTATCGATCCCACAAAGGTGACCCGTCTGGCCCTTCTGAACGCAACATCTGTTTCCTCCCTCCTGCTGACCACCGAGGCGATGGTCGCCGAGGCGCCCAAGAAAAAGGCCCCGCAGATGCTGATGCCTCCCCCCGGCGGTATGGGTGGTATGGGTGGTATGGGTGGTGGCATGGGTGGCGGCATGGACGATTACGACTATTGATAACTCATGTGGGATTGGTTTCAAAAGGATAACGAGCCAACGGCGAAGTTGATGAAATTATCCGACTAAAGGCGGTTAGGCATCGCCCATCAGCAACAATTAAAAAGGCTGGAGATTTGTTTCTCCAGCCTTTTTAATTAGCAATGGGCTGGGATGGTGTTAACACCGGCAACTGATCGCAGCCATTGCCGTCTCACTTCCGGGCGTACAGCGCCTCAATCTGCTCCTTGTATTTATCGATTACCACCCGGCGTTTGAGCTTCATCGTCTGGGTCAACAGGCCGTTTTCCAGGGTGAAGTTATCCTTCAGAAAGACAAACTTCTTGGGAATTTCATAGCCGCCGTATTTCTTCTTCAACTGCTCCGTAATCCCGTTGCTGATCATAAAGGTAATCTGCTCCCGTTCCATGAGCACATCCATGTCTTTGGGAAGATGATTCTTTTCCGCATAGGCCTCGACGGCGACAAAATCCGGCACGACCAGGCAGATCGTATGAGGACGGTTTTCTCCATACACGACGGCATTCTGGACATAGGGATTCAGGCAGATGTCTTCCTCCATGGAGGCGGGAAAGACGAATTTGCCGTTTTCCAGTTTGAACTGCTCCTTGATCCTTCCGGTAATGAAGAGAAATCCGTCCTTATCGAGGCGTCCCCGGTCGCCCGTGCGGATGCCCCCGTCATCGGTCATGACCTCGCGGGTCTGTTCCGGCTTGTTATGGTACCCTTTCATCACATTGGGCCCATAGCAGACGATCTCGCCGTCCGTAGCCCCCTCCTGGACAACGGAGGAATCGATGACGATCTTGACCTTGTCGATGGCCTGGCCGACACTGCCCAGGCGGTATGCATAGGAGGCGTTCATGGCGATGGCGGGCGAGGTTTCCGTCATACCGTAGCAGTCATAAATCGGAATCCCGATATCGAAGAAAAACTGGGCGATATCGGGGTTCATGGCGGCGCTGCCGCTCATGCAGCCTAAAAGCCGCCCGCCCATCTTTTCCCGTACCTTCGAGAATACGATCTTATCAGCGATCCCGTATTTAAGATTCGTCAGGAAGCATGACTTGCCTTCGGCGGCCAATTCCCGCTTCTTCTTCGCCGCCGCCACTCCCATGTCAAACAGGGCCTTGGCCAGCCCGCCGGTATCTTCCATTTTCTTTTGGAGGCCGTCGTAGATCCGATTGAAGACCCGGGGTACGGCGACCAGCCAATTGGGTTTCACCATGGCCAGGTCGCCTGCCACCGTCGCCGGGCTCTCGGCAATCCCCATGGAGGCTCCCAGTTTGATGATGGCGTGGAGTTCCGCCGTCTGTCCATAGGAATGAGCCCAGGGGAGGATGACCAGACTGCGCCCGTTTTCGTTTAGCTCCGGATACTTCTTGATTCCGGCCAGGGTATTGCTGGTCAGATTGGCATGGGAAAGGAGGACCCCCTTGGGTTCGCCGGTCGTTCCCGAGGTGTAGATCAGCCCGGCAATGTCGTCCGGCGCCGGTCGGGTGGAGGGGACAGGATGGGCCGCCCCTGTTTCTTCCACCGCCGCCATACTGCCCGCGCCGACACTGTCGATAATGAATATCTTCTCCAGGGTCGGGATGTCGCGGGGAAAATCCTTTATCTTTTCGTAGATCTCCGGTTTGGATACGAAGAGGATCTTTATCGCACTATCTTTGATGATGTACTTCCAGACAGAGAGGAGTTCCGCCTCATACATGGGTACATAGCGGCCACCTAAGCCATAGGTCGCAAAGGAGGCAACCGGCCATTCGACGCGGTTATTGGCGATGATCCCGACAGCGTCGCCTTTCTTTACGCCAAGCTGCGCCAGGCCGCCGCGCAGGTTGTCCACCCGCCGGCCGAATTCCCGGTAGGTTATCCATTCGTAGACGCCTTGCTTGTTTTTTGTCCCGAAAAGGAGGTTGTTGGGGTATTTGGTAACGCTCTCCTCTAACAGCGCCACCAGATTATCCGGCTTATCCAATTGATACGTGTGCATGATAGTCTCCTTGGAAAAAGAATTTCCCCTCCTCATTCCACTCAGACGGCTTGTATCTTACCTCACATGCTTATTCTTTTCAAGATATTTTATCAGTTTTTCAACGCTTTGGAACATCAAGCCATCGCCGCTCAAGGGGCGTTCGACCACAATAAGCCTGCATTTCTCCAGCCTGGCCGCCGTGATCTTTGCAGGCACACCCCCGGCGGCGCCGCTGTCTTTGGTCACCAGGACACCGACCCCGAATTTTCGGATGGTATTTATGTTTTCTTCAACAGAAAAAGGGCCCTTGGCGGCAATAACCGTTTCTCCCTGGAGGCCTGCCGCCCGGCAGGCCTCCAGGGAGTTAGGATGGGGGAGAACGCGGACAATCAGCGGCGTGCCCGTCCGTTTTGCCTCCTCGGCATAGGGGCGCAGGTTCCGGGAACCCGTGGTGAGGAGGACCGGGTCGCCGCTGGCGCAGGCCAGGCGGGCGGCTTCGTCGTGATCGGCTGCAAAGGTAATCCTGTCCGTTTCGAAACCTACGCCGGAAGCGACTCCCAAAATGATCCCCGGTCGGATGAAGGTAAGGCAAGGGATAGAAAGACGGTAGGCCGTCTCCACCGCCAGGGTACTGATGGCCGTAGCGTAAGGATGGGTCGCATCGACGAGGATGCCAATGGCGTTGTCCCGAATCAGTTCCTCCAGACCCGGGGTATCGAGAGGACCGGAACGTCTCTGGAGCTGAGGATGATCAGCCAGTTCCAAAGGGATGTCCGTCGCCGTCGAGACAAGGACGGCGAATCCGGCCTTGACCAGACCTGCGGCAAGAGGCGCCGTTTCCGATGTCCCGCCCAGCAAGAGAATCACGCTCGCTGCTCCTTGAAATTGCGAAACCGGCCCCGGCTTTTGAAGACCGGCAGGAGAATCACAGCCGGTAGCCCCGGGAGGTGATAAACCAGCCACGGGCGGTGCGGGACGCCGAATTACCGATGATCACCATGCTCCGCATCCCTATTGGTTCATTCAGGAAATGGTCGAGGTCCGACAGGATGATCTGTTCGTCCCTTCTCCCGACGGCGGTGGCGATGCCTACCGGCGTAGCCCCCGGCCGGTGGGCGCGGAAGATCTCCGCCGCCTCTTCAAGCTGTTTGATCCGTTTCCGGCTCCGGGGGTTGTAGAGGGCCACGACCAGATCGGCCGCCGCCACAGCCTCCAGACGGGTGCGAATCGTCGCCCAGGACACCAGCAGATCACTGAGACTGATCGTCGTATAATCGAGCATCAGGGGAGCCCCCAGCCTGGCCGCGGCGGCATTGGCCGACGGCACTCCGGGGATCACTTCGATGGTTGCATGAAAATCCTCCCCTACCGCCATCTCCAGGGCCAGTCCAGCCATCCCGTAAACGCCGGGATCGCCCGACGAGACAAGGGCCACGGTCTTACCCGCGGCCGCATGTCTCAGGGCCACCCGGCACCGTTCCACTTCCTGGGTCATCCCGGAGGCTACGATTTCCTTACCCTTCGTTAGATCCTCTACGAGATCGAGATATTGTCGATAGCCGACGACCACGTCGCTCCCGATAATTGCTGCTTCGGCCCGGCGCGTCCGGTCTAAGGGGTCTCCCGGTCCGATGCCGACCACGAAAAGCTTTCCCTGGCCAGGGCCACCGTGACGCCGTTGCTGATCGTTCTTGGCCATATCAGTTTCGTCCTCCTTCCTCCCAGCAGGGACGCCGGTTCAGCGACCGCCGGCAATCCGACCTTCTCCTCCACAAAAGCATGTTGTTGCACCTGTCCCGCCGCAGCCCGGATCGCCTCGGAGGCAATGAAACGCAAAGGGACACCCAGGCTTTCCGCCGCCCGGATCAATCCTTCCTCGTCGGACTTGATATCCGCCGAGGCCAGAAAACGCACCTCTTCAAGATCAATGCCCGCCATGAGCAGCACTTCCCGGATGGCGGCGCTGATAGTTTCCTCTTCCGTTCCCCGTCGGCATCCGATGCCGACGATGACGCTCTTCAGGGCCTCCGTCGCCGTCGTGATTACCGGCTCCGCCCCCAGAATATTGCTGACCTTGACGCAAAGGTCATTCGCCCCCCCCTCGTGGCCACTCAGAAGGCTGATGACAAAGCGCCCGCCGTTGTCCACAACAACCACCGCGGGATCGGTCAGTTTGCTGCGGAGATTCCCATCTAGGGACCGGACGACTACCCCGCAGGGGGTAATATAAACTATCTGTTTGAAATTATGAAATATTTTCTTCGTCAGGGCCACAATGCCGTCAAATCTCTCCCCCGCAAATACCTCGCTCACCCCCTCATGGAGAAAGACCTGGACCTCGGGAAAGGACCCCACTAACTGCTGCACGATGAGAGCGCCGGGATCGGATAGAGTGACAAAAGCCGTCTTCACGAGGGTTTCCCCTTCCGGTACTGGTGGCTAAAGGAGGCATCATAAAGCTTGGAGGCGGGAATATCCCGGGCCAAGGCCCTGCCGACGAGGATCAAGGAGGTCTGGCCGAACTCCTCCTGCTCAACTTTTCCGGCGATATCACCAAGGGTTCCGGCAACGACCTTTTCGTCCGGCCAGGAGGTGTGATAAACCACCGCCGCCGGGCACTCCGGACCATAATGGGGAATCAGCGCCGCCGTTACTTCTCCGACTTTATGACCCGACAGATAGATGCAGAGGGTGGCATGAGACCGGGCCAGCTTATCCAGATCCTGTTCTTCCGGCAGGGGGGTGCGTCCCGAAGTCCGGGTCAAAATGATGGTCTGGGCAATCTCCGGCGCCGTCAGCTCCACTTTCAGAGCCGCCGCGGAAGCCTGAAAGGCGCTCACCCCGGGAACAACTTCATAGGCGATGCCCAGCTCATCGAGGCCGTTCATCTGCTCCCTGATGGCGCCGTAAATCGAGGGGTCGCCGGAGTGGAGGCGGATAACGTCGATCTCCCGGTCCCGGGCCGACCGGCATACCGCCAGGATCTCATCGAGATTCATTTCCGCCGAATTGTAACGTTCGACCTCTTCAGGAAGGACGGCCACGACGGCAGGGCTGACTAGGGAACCGGCATAAATGCAGATCCGGCAGTTTCTCAACAGGCGATCGGCCCGGACGGTGAGAAGCTCCGGATTCCCCGGTCCCGC
>JALNVY010000102.1 GCA_023231165.1 Syntrophales bacterium
AATCCCGGTTATTCCGAGAAAGACGTGCAGGACAATTGCGGCTTCGAGCTCCTCAAGGCCGCGAAGATCGTCGAGAATGCTGGCCCGAGCGAGTTGGAGCTGTCCATTCTCCGCGACCAGATAGATCCCTATCGCTATGTGATCGGGCGTTAATTAATCTTTAATGTCCCCGACGGGGATGGTTAAAACCCCTCGACTTAAAGTCGAGGGCAAGTTTTGTTCAGTGAAGAAAAAACGAAGGCCGCTGCTTGTATAAAGCAGCGGCCTTTTTCCGGTACTAAATCAAAGCGCTATCTTCGTTGGCATCGTCATCGGCTCCTCGACGTATGAAAAATACGCCTGCGTCGCCTCTTCCTCGCCGCCTTGATTTCATCTTTGATTTAGTACCGGAATTAGAGAGAGCCTCCCTCTCTTTCAAGGGGTGGGGATGGGATTATTATGTGTCTCATTTTCATTCCCCTTTGTGACGGCGGACAGTCACGAATGTTTTACCTAAGCAGGATTTTTATGCCGTCCGTTTCCTTCACGAGTTTCTCCCCCGCAGACGTTCCGCAGAAAACGCAGGTATAGTCGTACTTTTCCCCCTCGGATAAGACAAGCAGCAGCCGCTTCCGGACGGGTACGGCCCGGCGGCAACGTGGACAAAAGAGTTCCGTGGCGTCAAAATCCTTGAATTGCGGCCTCTTCATTGTGTTTCGGCCTCGTCTTTATCAGGTATAAGTTTTGCGTTATCCAACCAGACGGTGGCTTCACTGTCGCTGGGGGCCCGATAATCGCCCCGTGGAGACAAAGATCCCCCGGAACCAACCTTGGGACTGTTGGGGATGCAGGAGCGCTTGAACTGACTGGTTTTGAAGAAGCGATAGAGATACACCTCCAGCCAGTGTTTGATCTCCCCGATGATGTATTGATGGCGCTTGTCTTCCGGAATATTAGGCCAGAGGCCACGGTTGCTGTCCCGCCAGGTACAATAGGCCATAAAGGCGATTTTGGTGGGCAGATAACCAAAGCGGGTAATGTAAAAATTATGGAAGTCTTGGAGTTCATAGGGACCGATGACCGCTTCTGTTTTTTGCGCCGGCTGGGCGCCCTCTAAACCGGGGATAAGTTCCGGGCTGATCTCTGTTGCGAGGATATCGATAAGAATCGCTGAGGTTTCCTTTGAGAAGACAACTGAATCTGCCACCCAGCGGATAAGATGTTGAATGAGGGTCTTGGGGACGCTGGCATTGACATTGTAATGAGACATATGATCCCCGACGCCGTAAGTACACCAGCCTAAGGCCAATTCGCTGAGGTCTCCTGTTCCGACAACCAGGGCTTTCCGCATGTTGGCTAAACGAAACAGATGGGAAGTCCTTTCCCCGGCCTGGATATTTTCAAAAGTCACATCATAAACAGGTTTTCCTTTTACAAAGGAATGGCCGACATCTTTCAGCATTTGAATGCAACTAGGTCTGATATCGATTTCATTGGCTTCCACCCCAAGGACCTTCATCAGCCGGACGGAGTTGGTGTATGTCTTGTCCGTAGTTGCAAATCCGGGCATTGTATAGGCCTTGATATTGGTGCGGGGCCACTTGAGAAGATCCATGGTCCGGGCCGCGACGATCAAGGCATGGGTTGAATCGAGCCCCCCGGAGACGCCGATCACGATGTTTTTGATGCCCGAAGCCTGAAGCCGCTTCGCCAACCCCTGAACCTGGATATTATAGGCCTCGTAGCAGCGCTGATCCCGCTTGCTCGCATCGGTGGGAATATAGGGGTAACGGGGGTATTCGCGTTCAAGGAGGATACGTTGTGTTTCCGGGAGGTCCACTGTGAAGTCAATATGGTGAAAAGTGGTTGTCCGGTCCCGGTGGGTCCGGGCGTTCTGGCTGAAGCTGGTCAGGCGCATCCTATCCTGGGCCAGGCGGTCGAGATCAATATCCGAGTAGATTACTTGAGGCTGTTGTGAAAAGCGCGTCGATTCAGCCAGGAGATTGCCGTTTTCATGAATCATGGCATGGCCGTCCCAGGCAAGATCCGTTGTCGATTCTCCCGGTCCTGCCGCCGCATACAGATAGGCGGCCACACAGCGGGCCGACTGGTTGGCGGCGAGGCTCTGGCGGTATTCCGATTTCCCGATCGTGATATTGGATGCTGAGAGATTTCCAATGAGAGTGGCCCCGGCCATGGCGGCAAAACTTGAAGGAGGAATCGGGACCCAGACATCCTCGCAGATCTCGATAAAAAATTTAAAATGGGGGATGTTCTGAACGTGAAAAAGGAGATCGGCCCCGAAGGGGATGTTTTGCTGGCCGCAAAGATCGATTGTCTTTGTCAGGGCTTCTTCCGCCGGTGTAAACTGGCGGCGTTCATAAAATTCCCGGTAATTCGGCAAATAAGATTTGACAGCTGCACCCAGAATACGTCCTTGGTATATCACCACGCCACAGTTGTACAGGCGGTTATCCACCTGCAGAGGAGCACCGACCACAAGGATGAGCTTTAGTTTCCGTGAAGCCGTGACTATTTGTTGTAGAGCGGCCTGGACGGCGTGGAGCAGGGCGTCCTGGTGGAACAGGTCCTCATTGGAATAGGCTGAGATCCCCAATTCCGGGAAAAGGGCGAAGACGGCATGATTATCCGCGGCCTTACGGGCCATCTTCAGGGTAGACTTGACGTTAAATGTCGTATCAGCCACCTTCACTTCCGGGATGCATACGGCAGTACGGATAAAACCATGCCGGTATATATTGAAATAATTTTTCATTGTCATCATGAGTCTCCCTCTACATAGGCGTAGGCGCTATGATTATGGATACTTTCGTGATTTTCCGCCTCCACCGTGTAGGAGGGGAAATTATCATGCGCCTTCAGACGGGCGGCGACATTCCGGACGACATCCTCAACGAACATGGGATTTTCATAGGCCCGCTCCGTAACGAATTTTTCATCCGGTCGCTTGAGTAGGGAATACACCTCACCGCTCGCTGATTCTTCGACAATGCGGATAAGATCCTCGATCCAGAAGAATTTTTTGAAACGCACCTTGACCGTGACCATGCTGCGCTGATTATGGGCCCCCATATTACTGATCTCCTTGGAACAGGGACAGACCGTTGTCACCGGCACGACTATGCCTACCTGAAAGTCCGCCCCATTGTCATTGAGGGCGCCGCAAAACATGCATTTATACTCCATCAGGCTTTTTGCACCTGTTACGGGCGCCGCTTTCTCAATGAAATAAGGGAATACGATTTCCATATGGGCCGATTGGGCTTTGAGTTTCTGTCGCGTTTTTTCCAGGATCAGATGAAACGTCTTGATGTTGATTTGTCCTCTGAATTCATTGAGGATTTCAATGAAGCGGCTCATGTGAGCCCCCTTGAAATGATGGGGCAGGTTGACATACATGTTGATCGCGGCGTTCACCGCCTGGGTTCCCAGGGTGCGGTCGAGGACGATAATGGGGTACTTGATCCCCTTCACCCCCACCTTGGTGATCTCAATATTCCGATGATCCTTGAGGTTTTGTACGTCGATCATGCCGTGTACGTCACCCGGGCGTTGTCCGATTCCCATACGGTCACTCTGGAAACCATCAGGTCCAGATTCATGGTTTGTATTCTTTTCGTCAGGCGATCATAAATAAATTTCGCGACTAGCTCTGACGAGGGGTTTATGTCCTTGAAAAACTCTACTTCATTCAGATATTTATGATCAAGTTGGTCAAGAATCTCGCTGGTCCACTTTTTCAGATCCCGGAAATCAATGAGGAGTCCCTCCCCGTTCAAGGCGTTGTCCGCTACCGTAACCTCCACGAGGAAATTATGTCCATGAAGGTCTTCGCACTTTCCGCCGATTTCCTTGAGGACATGGGCGGCGGAGAAAGATTTCTTGATCGTAACTTCGTACATGATTCTCCTCTTTTTATATCCCGATTGATAAAAACTACTGGCCCCTGCTTGTCAATAAGTACAATTTAATAATCATTTTGTCAAAGTCGTTATAATGTGATTGCCTGAAGGGGAGGGAGCTGCCGGCATTTTCAGAAGTAAAGGTATTTGCCTATTTGTGCTGGAGTTCTTTATCCACCGCCATATTATCCCGGTGAATCACCTCGTCGTAGTCTTTATAGCCCAACACCTGCTGAATCTTGGAGGTCTTGAGTCCCATGATTTTACGAACCTCTTCCGCTCCATAATTGGTAAGGCCCTTGGCGAGGATTTTTCCGCCGACGTCTAAACAGAGGACGGGATCGCCGACATGGAAATCCCCCTCTACATCAACAACGCCGGAAGGAAGGAGACTCTTGCCCTCTTCGATGAGGGCCTTTTTCGCGCCGTCATCAACAGTCAGCTTTCCTCGGGATCTGAGGGTGAAGGCAATCCAGTATTTACGACTGTTGAGATGTTCCTTCATAGGTAGAAAGAGGGTGCCCCGCTCTTTTCCGGCGCAGAGATCCCTGAGGATTCCCTTTTCCTTGCCCGCAGCGATGATATAAGGGATGCCGAAGGCCGTGACTTTCTTGGCGGCCAGGACTTTACTTTTCATGCCTCCCGAACCGACATCGGAGGTTTCATCTGTCGCCGCCTGCTCGATTACATCGGAGATCTCGCTGACGATAGGGATGACCTTGGCCTTCTTGGACCGGTTGGGATTACGGTCATAGAGACCGTCGGTGTTGGTCAGATTGATCAGGAGATGAGTTTCCGTAATATTGGCGATCATGGCGGCAAGCTGATCGTTGTCTCCAAATTTGATTTCATCGACCGCGACGGTATCATTTTCGTTGATGATGGGTATCACTCCCCATTCCATCAGGGTGGTCAGGGTATTGCGGATATTAAGGAAACGCTTCCGATCCGTAAGATCGCTCATGGTGAGAAGGATTTGGGCGACGTAGATGCCGTGCTTGCCAAAGGCGTTGGAATAGACGCGCATCAGCCGTCCTTGACCAATAGCGGCGGCGGCCTGTTTCTGGGGCATGCTTTTTAACGACCCGTTGATGCCCATCCGGTGTTTTCCCGAGGCGATAGCCCCGGAGGTGACGATGACGATGTGGTATCCCCGTTTTTTCAGATCCACCATGTCATCGACAAGCTGTTCGATGATATTCAGATCAAGACCGTTATCGCCTGTCAGAACGGCGCTGCCGACCTTGATCAGGACCTTTTTGACGTCCTTAAGGATTTCCTTTCTCGTCATCAGGATTCCCTTCCCCTCTCTGTTCTTCCTGTGCCCGGGTGGATCGCTCTAACTGCTTCGTGATTCTCCGGATTATTTCGTCGAGGCCTTCACCCGTAACTGCTGAAAAAGTTAGTACTTCTATTCCCTTTTCGCGAAAGATGTCAATGTCTTTTTTCATCCGCTCCCGGGTAACAGGCAGGTCCGTCTTGTTAATGGCAACAATCTGCGGTTTGTTCATCAGGGTGGTTTTGAAGAGCCCCAGTTCCCGATTGATGGATTCATAGAGTTCCCATGCCCCCTGATAATTTTCCTCAGAAATATCGAGAATGTGAAGAAGAATGGATGTTCGTTCCACATGTTTCAGAAATTGGACGCCCATACCGGCGCCGGCATGGGCCCCGGTGATCAGGCCGGGAATATCGGCGATGACGAAACCCTGATTCTGTCCATAAGAAACGACGCCAAGGTTGGGAACAAGGGTGGTAAACGGGTAATCGGCGATCTTTGGACGTGCCGCCGAAACTCGGGATATAAATGTCGATTTGCCAACGTTAGGACGGCCGATAATTCCTACATCAGCCAGTAGCTTAAGTTCGAGGATGATCCATCGCTCCTCGCCGGGCATGCCATCCTGGGCAAAGCGGGGGGCGCGATTTGTAGAGGAAGTGAAATGGGCGTTACCCTTGCCCCCGATGCCTCCCTTGGCGGCGATAAACCGCTCACCGTCATGGGTAAGATCCGCGAGTATTGTCTGACTTTCGGCTTCTTTGATGACGGTGCCGACGGGAATGCCGATCTCGATATCTTCCCCGCTGCGGCCCGTCCTATTGTTCCCCTCGCCGTTTGCACCGTTAGGGGCCAGGTGGCGCGGACGGTATCTAAAGTCGAGCAGGGTGGTTAGATTGTGGGAGGCGTGGAAGGTTATATCCCCTCCTTTGCCCCCGTCACCGCCGTTTGGCCCCCCTCTGGGAACAAACTTTTCGCGCCGAAAGCTCACACAACCGCGACCGCCATGACCCGCCTGGATGAAGATTTTTGCTTCGTCTATAAATTTCATAAAAAAATAAAGGCGCTCATATCAAGCGCCTTTTGATGGTGATAGTTTTTACGCTATACCCGCTATGGGATGCTGTGCCCTCTTCAGGGCTGACGATAACATCTATGCCGCGTAGACACTTACTTTCTTTCTTGTTTTGTCGAGCCTTTCAAATTTAACGACGCCATCTATCTTGGCGAAAATGGTGTAGTCCCTGCCGAGGCCGACATTCTTGCCGGGGTGAACCTTTGTTCCGACCTGACGGATGATAATTCCACCGGCGTTGATTGCCTGACCGCCGAAGACCTTCACACCCCGACGCTGGGAGTTGCTGTCCCGGCCGTTCCGTGAACTTCCCTGTCCCTTTTTATGTGCCATGAATCTCTCCCCTTCCCTTAGAACGAAATGTCCCGAATAACCATCCGGGTCAGCGGCTGGCGATGGCCAGTTTTTTTCTTGAAACCCTTCCGCCGTTTCATGTGGAAGACGGCAATCTTCTCAGCCTTTGTCTGGGCGACGATTTCTCCCACCACCGTTGCCCCGCTTACCGTGGGGGTTCCGATGCGGATCGCCTCGTCCGTTGCGACCATGAGGACGTTGTCAAATACCACCGTATCTCCCTTGCTTCCGTCGAGCTTCTCTATGGCAACCATGTCTCCCACGGAAACCCGATGCTGCTTCCCGCCTGTTTTTATCACTGCGTACATCGTTTCATCCTTGTTGAAAAATTTTGAACAGGTTATCTACTCGAAAAGGCATTTATTTGTCAACAAAAAAAGTTGCCGTTTTCGTCAGCCTGGTTTCGAGCGCGGTGGCAACATCCAGAGAAAGGGCATGGACAAGAATATCCTCGGCACGGACAGCGCCCTCATTGCTGAACCGGACATCCATTATGATCTTGCGGGAGGAACGATCAAAGGCAAGATAGGAAACGAGGGGACGGATATCCCTGATCACCGTCCGTTCCTTGATAGTCTTCGTGATGGTAAATTGTTGAGCCCTTAAAAAGGTATCTACATGTTCTTCCAGATGAACCAGCCTCTCTTCGTCAAGGGTGCCCGGTAGCAGAGCCCGATATTGGAAACCCCGGATCAATTCGGTTAGAGAACGGGCGGCTTGGGGAAGCTCCACCATTTCAAACACCGTCATCCCCTCGGGAAGATAACGATTGATCCGTTCCGGCAGCGCCGCGACTGCCTCCGGCGGCTTGATAATCTGGATGTCACAATATTCCCCTTCGCTTTCCAGTCCGACGGCGGTGGCGACGGCAAAAGAGATCTTGGGATGGGGGTGGAAACCTTCCGAATAGATGAACTGCAGGCCGCTCTGGACGATGCCCCGGGTCAGGGCGGAGGCGCTCTCCAGGTGAGACAGATAGCGGGACACGCCCTTTTTCTTGAAGCTTAATCGGAATCGGCGAGAATCTGTAGAAACAGAGCCCTTTTGCCGGGTGGCCGGTTCAGCGGCACGGGTATTGCCGGCGGGTGCTTCCATAGCTGCTTCCTCGGCGCGGACGGGCCGGATGTCGATATGGTCGCAGACGCCGCATTGATAGCAGCCGTCAAGGCGGCAGTCCGCCGTCAACACTCCATTATTAGCCTTCTGCGCCTCTTCCTGGAGAAATTGACGGTCCAGGCCGCAATCGATATGATCCCATGGGAAAGGCGCCTCCGGGGAGCGCTCGCAAAGAAATACAGCTGGTTCGATTCCGAGCTGGTCGATGGCATCTTCCCAGCGATCATTGCGAAATTGGTCGCTCCAGCCGTCGAAACGGCAGCCGTTACGGTAGGCGGTTTCAATAAGTGCGCCCAGGGATTCATCTCCCCGGGAAAACATCCCTTCGAGAAGGCTCATCCGGGCGTCATGCCATTTGATCTGGATGTTGCGATGGCGCAATCGGGATTTGAAAAAGGACTGCTTCTCGAAGATTTCTTCGAGGCCGATCTGCTTTTGCCACTGAAAAGGGGTGTGGGGTTTGGGGACGAAAGTGGAAAGACTGACCGTGATCTGCCCACGATTTTTCGACGTCCGTAGCACCTTATGGGCCAAGGAGGCTATTCCCTCCAGATCCGCTGCTTCTTCTCCCGGGAGGCCGATCATGAAATAGAGCTTGACCGCCCTCCATCCCGCGTCAAAGACCAGTGCCGAGGTCTTCAAAAGATCCTCTTCCGTGTTCCCCTTGTTAATGGAATTTCTCAGGCGCTGGGTACCTGCTTCGGGGGCCAGGGTGAAGCTCGTCTTTCGGACCCGCTTGATGGACTCGATGAGGGAAAGGCTAAGCGTTTCGACGCGCAGGGAGGGCAGGGCCAGGGCAATACG
>JALNVY010000103.1 GCA_023231165.1 Syntrophales bacterium
AGGAGGGGGAAGCCTTTTTTGAACGCCTTCAGAAGGGGAAATATCGTCACCTCTACTTCCAGGACCGGGACCGAGATATTTACATCACCAAATAAACTATAAATGAGAGAGGAGTATTTGTATTATGTCAGATGAGATCGTAAAAAGAACCCAGGAAACGGCAAAAACCCTTTTTGGCAAGGGTGCCAAGATGGATCCCCCCTATCTTATGTGGCGGGAATTCGACAAGGACCTGGCCAATGAATTCTCCAAATTTATCACCGGCAATCTTTATTCCCGGACGGTATTAACCATCCAGGAAAGGCAGATGGCCGCCTGCGCCATGATGGCCGCCCTGAGAGCAGCGGGGGAGTTGAAGCTCCACGTGAACGCGGCGCTCAATGTCGGTTGCGATCCCAGGAAATTGGCAGAGATCTTTTTCCAGGTGGCAACTTATGCCGGTATGCCCGCCGTCAACGAGGCGCTTGAAGTGTACCGCGAGGTTCTCAAGGAACGGGGGGAATGGCCCATTAAATAGGACAAACAAAAATGCCGAATCAGCAAGACCCGGCAGGGTCTACTGATTCGGCATCTCTTTATGATCAAGACTGTAGACGTTTATTCGAGAACGAGGAGAACCTGATTGGTATCAACCTTGTCCTTCTCAGCCACTTTGATCTCCGCCACTTTGCCGCCTTTCGGGGCAACGATGGGGTTTTCCATTTTCATGGCCTCAAGAATAATAAGTTCTTCATCAGCCTGCACTTCATCACCAACCGAAACCAGGATCTCGGCGATAGTTCCCGGCATGGGGGCTACGACTTCGATTGCCATTTGATAAACCTCCTTGATATTATTTAAGAACATCAGCGTGGCTTGTCGCCGCGCCATCACAAAACATTTTAAAGGTCAGAGGGAGAACAAGCTCCCCCTGATTAGTTTGTTTCATAGGAAAACTACTTCTTCCAGATAGGATCCGCGGGACCCCATTTTTTAGGCACAATCGCCTTGGCAGACCATTCCGCCGGAACCCGCTGACCGACTTTTTCACCGACTTTATCGATCAGTTTCTTCAGGCCGGGACGGGCAAACTCCATATGCCCCGCCTTCTGCGTCCGACCGTTATAAATGGCTTCCGAACGGAGTCTCATGTTCATCGTCTTTTCCATCTTCCGGCCCAACCACAGGACGCGGTCTACGTTAAAGCCATGCTCAATGCCCAACTCATCGATCTGGACCAGGAGATCTTCCAAGGTAATCAGACCGACGAAACGGGGATCGTCATAGTAATACTCGCCGGTGCCCCGGATGGGACAATCGTCGAGGAAGTTGGCCGGCTGCCCGCCCAGACCGCCCAGAGTCCCCTCAAACCGTGTAAAACCGGCCTGCAGGGCCGCCAGGATCGACGAAGAAGCAATTCTCTTAGTCTCATGGAGGTGGAGCAGGTGGCCTTCCGGATTCGGCATGGCATCGAGGATCATGGAGCAGTAACGGTAAACATCCGCCGCATTGGCAGAGCCGTCGTGGTCGGCATGCTCGATATCATGGGCGCCGATCTGGAACCAGCGTTTCGTGAATTCCACGGCGTCCTTCATATCCGTGGCGCCGCTGATGGGGCTCCCCCAGATGGTGCTGACGGTCCCGCACATCTTGATGCCCGCATCCCGGGCCTTCTGAATGCAACGTTCCGCTTCACGCCAATACTGTGACAATGTCGTACCGGAATTGGCAAAATGATGCTCCGGATCTGTGGAAACCATCATGAGGATACGATCGGGACCGATCCCGCGCTTCTTCAGCTCAATAGCCCTGTCCACGGCAGGTTCCCGGATTGATACCGCGGTCATGACGATTTCGTCATAATTGATCTTTGCCCTTGCGCAACGCTTCTTGAAACCGTCGCTCCGCATAGCCGTCAGAACCTCTTCTGCGTCTTTAAACTGGGGAATCCCTTCCGGGCTGCCCAGATTGGTAATCTCAAGTTCCTTGGCCCCGGCCAGAATCATCTCCTGACCATAAAAGATCTTGGCGGCCGTGGAAACAAACTTCTCCGAATGCTGAAAACCATCGCGGATCGTAATATCCCCAATTTCCACCTTCTTCGGCATTCTTGGAAAAATCTTCCAATAATCATACTCTGTCGCCATAAAAAATATATCCTCCTTGTTCTAGTTTAGTGCCTGGTTAAGATTAAATTCCCCTCCTCCGGCGGCAGGATGGAGAAGGGGAAATCGTTAATCCATCAATTACTCACCCTTAAAAACGGGTTTCCGCTTTTCCACGAAGGCAGCCAGTGCTTCCAGGCGGTCCTTCGTCGGGATAGTTACTTCATAAGCCTTCGATTCCAAAGGCAGGGCAACACCAAGGCTTGCCTCCATACCATAATTGAGGACAAACTTGGCCTGGGCCACGCCGATGGGGCCATTTTTGGCAATCTCCCTCGCTAACTCGAGAGCTGCCTCCATGAGTTTATCGGGCTCAACAACCTTGCTGACCAGACCGATATCCAGGGCCGTCTGGGCGTTGAACCGGCGGGCCGTGTAAATCAGTTCCTTAGCCTTGGCCAAGCCGATGATCCTCGGCAGGCGCTGCGTGCCGCCGGCCCCGGGGATGATGGCCAGAGAAGTCTCTGTCAGCCCCATGAGGACGTTTGAAGAAGCGATGCGAATGTCGCAGGCTAGCGCAAGTTCCGTACCGCCGCCGAAAGCGAAGCCGTTAATGGCGGCAATGACGGGCACCCGTACCTGCTCTACGGCAGTGAAGGTGTTCCTGATTGTGAAGATGAAACGGCGAACCTGATCCTGCGTCAGGGTCCTTCTCTCCTTCAGGTCAGCCCCAGTGGAAAATGACCACTTCTTGGGCTCATCACCGGCTTTGCAACCAGTGATAATAATGCAACGGAGATCCATATCGAAATTGGCTTCCCGGATCGTGTCCGCGAGGACTGCCAGGAGGTCAAAGTTGAAACAGTTCATGGCATCCGGGCGATTCAAGGTGAGAATCAGGATGCCGTCTTCGGTCCTTTCCTTTAATAAAACATCAGACATGATCTTCCTCCTCTGACGTTGAAATGATTCTAAACCTTCAGGTCGCCCCAATCGGAATGCTGGACGGGAACGCGCAGGGCTATTTCAAAGGCCCGGGCGATCTTGTCGCGAGCTTCGCTGAAGGCGATGACGCCATCATGGAATATAAGCGAGCCCGTATAGAAGGGGTGACCCTCGGAATCATAACGATCTCTCATCATCTGACGGAACTGGGTCATTTCATCTTCATTGACCGGCAGTCCCTTGGCTTCGATATTCTTCCGGCGCACCGTTTCCACGATAAAACCCGCCGTCTCACCTGACATAACGGTCGTGCGGCCCCGCATGTTCGTGAAAGCGAATCTCGGCTTGAAGGCCCGGCCGTTCATGCCGTAGTTGGCGGCACCATGGTCGGGACCGATGACGTAGGTCACCTTGGGAGTCATAAGGCAACTACAGGCCCGGACCATGTCGGAACCGTACTTGCCGATGCCGCCCCACTCTTCCGCCTTGCCGACCATGTATCCGGGGGAACCCTGGAGGAACAGGACGGGCAGATTGGAATTGCCACAACGGATCATCCACTCGGTCGCCTTCCTTGCCGCATCGATATAAATGACACCGCTGGCATTGGAGGCTACGACGCCGACCGGAATGCCCTTCATCCACATCTTGCCGCAGACAACGGAGTCGCCGCGGCCGGGGCCGTATGTCGGTTTGTACTCATGGAAATAACTGTCGTCGGCGAGGCACTTGATCGTGTCTTTAATGTTGATGTACTGATACGTGTCCGTGGGGGTGGCACGCATCATCTCTTTAAAGTCGAATTTCGGCTCTCTCGTCTCGCGGCGATCGATGTACAACTGCTGGGAAGGCTCGAACTCCATCATATCACGAATTTTCTTAATACCTTCTTCCTGGGTCCGGACAATGTGATCGCAACCACCGGAGTGCTGGGTATGGACGTAAGCGCCGCCCAGATCCTCGGGGGAAACGGTCTCGCCGATGGCCGACTTGACCATGGGGGGACCAGCCAGGAAGGCAAAGGACATCTTCTCGATCATGATAGATTCTGTGGCCAGATAAACGATGTAGGCCCCGCCCGCCGTGTTACCGCCCGTGGAGAGGGTGAACTGTTTGATACCCATGGCGGACATGCGGCACATATTATAGAACATGCTGCCGAAATGACCCTCGTCAGCGAAACATCCGACCTGCAGGGGCAGATTGATGCCGCCGGAATCGGCGATGTAAATACAGGGAAGCCGTGAGGCCTCGGCAATAGCCTGAGCCCGCATGTGCTTCTTCAGGGTGATGGGGAAATAGGTCCCCGCCGCATAGCGGTTCTCATTGGCGAAGATCATGCAGTCCTTGCCGTGTACGATGCCGATACCAGTAACCATACCGCCGCCGGGGATATTGCCGCGTTTTTCCGACTGATAGATCTCACCGCCATAGAGGCGCTTTTCCCCAATGTCATAACCAGCATCCAGACCCACCTCAAAAAATTCCGTGCCCGGATCGATAAGTTGTGAAATGAGATAACGCATAGGCTTCTTGTTCTGCTTGGCCAGTCGCGCTACCTGGTCGTCCCCGCCGATGTTGAGAGCCTCATTCCTGTGCTTGAACAGGAGTTCGTCCTGCTCCAACCAGTGCTGGATATTCTTTTCCCGATCTTTCTCCAGTCTTTCAGCCCTTGTCAACCTTGGTTTTTTTTCTTCTTCTGCCATACCTACCTCCTCCTATTTATTGGATGAATCATCCAGTTTCATGACGTTACACCTTTCCACCTTATCAAAGCCTCTTTGCAAAAACCGCGAGGTTTTCTCGTTGTCGGAAGGAACGCCGTTGCTCCCTGTAGTAGCTCATGGGGTAGAAAATCGATGACCCGGTAAAACCGGATTTACGTATATGAAACGTTCCTTAGTGTCAAGTATTTTGTAAAAAATGGCGCCTGGTCATTGTCACGGATATTTGAATGTGTTAGAAGAGCTCCCGTGAGGAGTGGTTTATGAAATTTTTTCTCTGTGTCATCGGCATGGTCTTTATCATTGAAGGCCTCCCCTACTTCGCTTTCCCGGAAAGGCTCAAGGTTTATCTGGCTAAGATGGTGGAGGTACCCGAGTCCTCCTTACGCATCATGGGATTGGCCGCCATTATTGCGGGGCTGGTTCTAGTCTATTTTGGAAGAACAGAATGAAGCTGTCGGAATTTGCGTACGATCTGCCGTCAACATCGATCGCCCAAGCGCCCCTGGAGAAACGCGATCACTCCCGGATGCTCGTCACGGACACTGGAACCGGGCAGAACCACCATCACTATTTTTATGAATTTCCTCACCATCTCAGGGCCGGGGACGTAGTAGTTATCAATGATTCCCAGGTAATTCCGGCGCGGCTAACGGGAAATAAAGACAGCGGAGGACGGGTTGAAATCCTCCTGCTCTCAAAAAGCCGGGACTCCGAGGAAAAAGAGGCGTGGGACGTACTCCTCAAACCGGCAAAACGGATGCGGATCGGGACCAGGATTTACTTTGCCGAGGACGTGGAAGGTATCATCGTGGACCGGCTATCAGATAAAAAGTGGCGGGTCTGCTTTTTTTGTCCCGGTTCCTTTGCGGATTTTTTGCGCAACCATGGCCGGGCGCCCCTGCCTCCTTACATCAAGAGAGATAAAGATCGGGGAGAGGCGGCTTACGACCTGGACCGTTACCAGACGGTTTACGCACGGGTTCCGGGTTCCGTGGCGGCCCCGACGGCAGGTTTTCACTTTTCCCCTGCCGTTTTGGCTAATCTTCGCGACAAGGGCATCCGTATTGCCCCCGTCACGCTCCATGTCGGCTATGGAACATTTATACCCATCGCGGCTACGGATATCGAGGACCATGAAATGGAGGCCGAATACTTCGAAATCAGCGAGGAATCCGCCGAAATAATCAATAGCGCCTTGCGGGTAGTGGCCGTCGGGACTACGGCCACCCGGGTGATTGAAACAGTTGCCGACGAGAAGGGGCAGCTGAAACCTGCATCGGGATGGACATCATTATACGTGTATCCGGGCTATCGATTCAAACGGGTACGAGCCCTCCTTACTAATTTCCATCTTCCTAAGTCCTCTCTGTACCTCCTGACTTGCGCATTCGGAGGAAAAGAGCAGATCGAATCAGCTTACCGGCAAGCCATCGGCATAGGTTACCGCTTTTACAGTTACGGCGATTGCATGCTCATAACTTAACAGGGTTAATAAATGAAGTTTCACTTTGACGTCATTAGTAAGGATACCCACAGCGCCGCCCGGACAGGAAGGATTCGCACCGCCCATGGAGAAATCCATACCCCCGCTTTCATGCCCGTGGGGACCCAGGGAACGGTGAAAGCCCTGACCCCGGACATGCTCAGAGACCTCGGGGCGGAAATCATCCTGAGCAACACCTACCATCTATATTTGCGTCCGGGTCACGAGTGCATTGCCAGAGCGGGGGGACTCCATCGCTTTATGAACTGGCAGGGGCCCATTCTGACAGACAGCGGCGGTTATCAGGTATTCAGTCTAGGGGCTCTGCGCAAAATCTCCGAAGAGGGTGTGATGTTTCAATCCCACATCGACGGGTCTCGGCACTTCCTCACCCCGGAGCTGGCCGTCGATATTCAGCTCGCCTTGGGGTCCGATATCATGATGTGCCTTGATGAATGCACCCCCTACCCGGTTTCTGCCCAGGAGGCAGAAATATCGCTCGAACGGACCCTAAGATGGGCAAGGCGGTGTCATGAGCAGCGGGGAGACTCCCCGGCCGCCCTTTTTGGCATTGTCCAGGGGGGAATGTACATGGATTTACGCAAGAGGTCTCTGGAAGGCCTTATGGATCTGCCCTTCGAAGGGTTGGCCCTGGGGGGGCTCAGCGTCGGCGAACCCAAAGAAAAAATGATTTCCATTGTTCGGGAAATGACCCCACAGCTCCCGGAAGACCGTCCCCGCTACATCATGGGGGTCGGAACGCCGGCGGACATTATTAATTGTGTGGCCTGCGGCGCCGACATGTTCGACTGCGTGATGCCGACCCGCTCAGCTCGACACGGATTGTTATTTACAAGTGCGGAAAAGATTGTTATAAAGCATGCTTGTTATCGGGATGACCACTCGCCTTTAGACGCCCTATGTGATTGTTATACTTGCAAAAACTATTCGCGGGCCTATCTAAGGCACCTGTACGTCAGTGGTGAAATCCTGGGGATGACCCTCAACACGATTCATAATTTGCGACATTACATGCGTCTTATGGAGAGGATCCGGGAAGCGATTAATAATGGCTGCTTTCAGGAATTACAGGCAAATAATTAAGGAGGAAAGGTAATTGATCGATACAGCTTACGCAATGGGAGGGATGGGCGGTGGTATGCCGGGGGCCGGAGGAGACTGGAGTTTCATGATAGTAATGGCGATTCTGTTCGCCATTTTCTATTTTCTCCTCATCCGGCCGCAACAGCAGAAACAAAAAGAGTTGAAGGCCATGCTCGACAACCTGGCCCATGGGGATATGGTAGTGACCTCCGGAGGGATTCATGGGAAGGTCGTGGGATTGACAGACGCCATTGTTACCCTAGAAATTGCCGATAAAATCAAGATCAAGATTTCGAGAAGTTTCATCGGCGCCGTACTCCAGAAGGGAAGCAAGGAATAAGACAATTAAACTTGCAAATTATCAATATAAGATGAGTAACGATAAGCGAGGTAAGTCATGATTAAAAGCATCAGGATCCGGGTGGCCATAACGGTTGTGGTCTTTCTTGCCGCCCTTTTTTATCTCATTCCATCCCTGACGGATAATCTCCCGGAATTCTGGAAGAAGAATCTTCCGGCCGACAAGATTCATCTCGGCCTGGATCTCCAGGGCGGCATGCATCTCGTCCTGGAAGTCGACACCAACAAGGCGCTGGAAGGAACCATCGAAAGAATGTCCAATGACATCCAGGAGAACCTGATGGAAAAAAAGATCCGCTTCCGCAGCATCTCCCGGGCCAAAACCGACTCGATAACCTTGGAGTTTCCGGACAAACCGGCAAGGGACGCCTTTGAAAAGGTTCTGAAAGACTCCTATCCGGATTTTGAATTGGCTTCTTCGGAAGTCCGGGAAGGAAGAGAAGCGGTAACCATAAAGATAAAAGCAAAGCGGGCCGTGGAGATTAAAAAGCTTGCCGTGGAACAGGGACTTGAAACCATCCGCAACCGCGTTGACCAGTTCGGCATTTCGGAACCGGAAATCATTCCTCAGGGAGAGGATCGCATCATCGTTCAGCTTCCAGGGGTCAAGGATCCGGGGCGGGCAAAAAATCTGATCGGGAGGACCGCCCTCCTCGAATTTAAACTTCTCGACGAAGAACACAATCTGGCCGAGGCCATGAAGGGGAACATCCCGGAAGGGGATGTCATTGCTTACGGTTCTCAGCTAGACAGAGAGTCGGGCCGCAGAACCCAGATTCCCTACCTCGTAAAGAAC
>JALNVY010000104.1 GCA_023231165.1 Syntrophales bacterium
CGTGTGCTGGAGAAGATCGCGAATTAGATTCAGGTCATGCTCGGAGAGGGGGCGATCGGCGCTGATGGCCAGGATTGCCGCCCCCACTTCGGGTAGCCAGTTTTCCGAGGTCTCCATGTGATACTTGAAGACGCTACCCAGGCCGGGGGTATCGACGAGACGGAGACCAGCGTAATCTTCCAGGGATGGGAGATCGATATCGACGACGGCAACGTCCTTCTGGTTGGCGGGATTCTTGGCCTCAGATGTGTACTCGACGAGACTGTCCAGAGAAATTTCCGTCTTTGAGCCGTCGAAATGGGACACTATCGCCCGTTCTTTTTCGCCGTGTTGGATGCGGGTAATTACGGTGGTGACGGGAGTTACCCCTACGGGCAGGAGGCGTCTGCCGATCAGGCTGTTGAGAAAGGAACTCTTCCCCGCTTTGAACTGCCCCAGGATGGCGACATCGATAAGGGGATTCTTATGAACCAGGGAACGGCAGACATCGGTGGAACGTTTGAGGGAAAGGATCTGCAAGGTATCACAGACTTGTTGTACGACATCAAGGATCTGCCCGGACGCTGTCTGAATCAAATGAACATTCTTGGTAATAGCTTCCATAAAAACTCCTCCAGGTTGGCCTCCCGCAGGAGCTTCAGATTCCGGAGGATGCTTTTCCGGCTCCTGACAAGACGGCTTTACTTGATAGGAGTTATCAGCCGATACGGCGGTTGTCAGGTGAACTCCATCACCTGTATGGGATAGCTATCCGATGATTAATAAATACTATAAAATACTGCTTCCTGTCAAGGCGAAGGCTAAACAACTCTCTTGACGCCGCTGTGAAGTTATGGTAGAGGAGAAGTAAATGGTGATGGAGTTCGCCATTTAACCGCCCTCAAGGCTGATAACTCCTACCGGATTTCCCGGAAGGAGTTTTTTTATGCCTCCAAGTCAAGATTTCTTTCCGCGGTTCGAGCCGCAGTTTTTCATAATCCCTTGGCGTGAGCCGTTATGAAGATGGATAGTACCTGGCAGCAAAGAGTTCACCGCTATGTCCGGGACCGCCGCTGTCGCGAGGGCGGCTATTGCTTTTACCGGCTTGAGGAACCCAACAGCTCTGACACGTACTGGGCTTTAGCGATTCTCTACCGCCTTGGCCTGCGGGTTCAAGACGGCGATACCGCTTGTTACCTCCAATCCTTTCAACGGGTCGATGGGGGATTCGAAAACTTCCAGATTGCCTATTTCGCGTTAAAGGGCCTACAGTTGCTGAACTCTGCGCCATTAAATAATCATGTCCCCTATCTGATGGATCAACTTCACGTGTATGATGTGCAATTGATCCCGGCGGGAGAGTCATCAATTTTCAAACATATGTATCTGCTTGTCGATATGTGTGTCTCTTTGGGCGTTCCGTTGCAGCCCCCGGTCCAAAAGCAGATAGCGGCATTTGTTTTAAACCAGCAAGCCCCGGACGGAGGTTTCGGGAGGGATTATGGAACCCTGATCGAAACGGCCCAGGCACTGGCCATCCTGCAATGGGTGGACAACTTTACTGAATATAAGTCTGTTGCTGACTTTGTTTCCCGTTGTGAAAACCCCCTGTTCGGTTTTGTCAATGTTCCCCGCACGATGCCCGGGTATATCGAGCATGTTTACTGGGGTCTTCAGGCCCGACGCTTCGCCGGAGGGAAACCGGTTTATCCGGAAACATGCATGGAGGTCGTCATGATGTCACAAAACCTGACCGGCGGTTTTTCACGCACCACCTATGGCGGCATCGCGAACTTGGAAAACACCTTTTTCGCCGTTGAATCCCTGGAATTTCTGAAATTTTGGTGATGGAGTTCACTATAATCGCTCATTCGAGATGATGACTCCTACTTGAACCCATGGAAGTGGCTCTCTTAAACTCCGGGGAGGAAAGGAGGAGATGATGTTTTTTATGGAAGGGGAAATGAAATTTCGTGGCTTATACGGGAACTCAACCGGGGACGTCATATCATCATGGGGAAGTATGGCATTGGGAAAAACAGCCCTTGTTCGTCATCTGGTCAAGCTATGCTCGGATATGCAGTCCAGGCATTAAAGCTGTTGTCTGTGTTATGAAATCACATTGTCGTGGCAGTAAAATCCGTGTAAGAGGAACGCAATATTATTAAGGGGTGCATCATGACAGAATCCGTAAAAGAGAAATGTGTGTTCTGCGATATCGTAGCGGGGAAGGCGCCGGCCCATATTATTGATCAGGACCATTTATCCATGTGCATCCTGGATATCCATCCCTACACAAAGGGTCACTGTTTGGTGATTTCGAAACGGCATGTCCCCTGGTGGCATGAACTTACTGATGATGAAAGCGCCAGCCTTTTCAAGATGGCAAAAACAGTGGCAAATCGGATGATGGATAAATTCAATCCGGACTTTGTCTTCCTATACGCCAGGGGTAGACGGATTCCACACACACATCTTTTTCTGATTCCGACTTACAGCGGTGACATCTTGGACCGGTTTTTCAACGCCCTGGAAAATTTCCAGGAATCACCGCAAATGCTGGCCAAGCTCAAAGAGCCAGCAGCCATGGCCGAAGCAGCCGATCTGTTAAAAGCAAATTGAGAGGATCATCACCGCTGTATGTCGGCTGCTAAATTATTATCCACAATATTTAATTGGAAGGAGAGTTGATTTTATGGAGCACACTCATGAAATTGAACAAATGTGCGTAGTCGCCAAAGGCGCCAAAAACGGTCCCGCCCCCATACCGCAAGAGGGCAAGTGGACACAAGTGAAGGAAATCAAGGATATTAGCGGTCTTACACATGGTGTCGGAAGGTGCGCGCCGCAGCAGGGAGCATGTAAACTTACCCTGAACGTGAAAAACGGCATCATCGAAGAAGCGTTGGTTGAATGTATTGGTTGCACCGGTATGACTCATTCCGCCGCGATGGCCGCCGAAATCTTGCCACATAAAACAATTCTGGAAGCGCTGAATTCCGATCTCGTCTGTGACGCGATAAACGTGGCCATGAGGGAAATCTTTCTCCAGATTGTTTATGGCCGTTCGCAAACCGCTTTTTCCGAAGGCGGACTTCCTATTGGCGCTGGTCTGGAAGATCTGGGTAAGGGTCTACGCAGTGTGATTGCCACCATGTATGGCACCAAGGAAAAAGGTCCCCGTTATCTGGAGATGGCTGAAGGTTATGTCACTGAAATCGGCCTTGACAGCGATAGCGAAATTATCGGTTACAAGTTCGTTCAGCTTGGCGTCATGATGGATAATATCGCCAAGGGTATGGACGCGAACAGTGCCCTTACTAAAGCAACCGGAACATACGGTCGTTTTGCAGAAGCCGTCAAAATCATTAATCCACGTAAAGAATAAGGAGTTTTAAAATGGCTATATTTGAAGGATACGAAAGAAGAATCAAACAGATCACTCCTTTTCTCGCCAAATATGGAATTCCTTCTTTAGAGGAAGCCGAAAAAATATGCATGGGGAAAGGTGTTGATGTTAGAAAAATTGTAAAAGACATACAGCCGATTTCATTTGAAAACGCCGGATGGGCCTATCTTGTAGGCGCCGCAGCCGCAATTCAGAAAGGACAGAAGAATGCCGCTGATATAGCGGAAACTCTCGGCGAAGGTCTCCAGTCGTTCTGTATTCCCGGATCAGTTGCCGATGACCGTCAGGTAGGTGTCGGCCATGGGAATTTAGCCTCTATGCTTCTACGTGAAGAAACCACCTGTTTCGCTTTCTGTGCGGGGCACGAATCATTCGCCGCGGCTGAAGGAGCTATCGGTCTTGCCAACTCCGCAAATAAGGCGAGAAATGTTCCTCTGCGTGTCATCCTGAATGGATTAGGAAAGGATGCGGCTCACATTATAGCCCGCATAAACGGATTTACCCATGTCATAACAGCTTTCGACTATAAAACAGGGAAGGTTTCCGTGGTAAAGGAAAAAGCTTATTCCGCCGGTGAACGCGCGGCTGTCCGATGTTTTGGAGCTGATGATGTGCGCGAGGGCGTGGCCATCATGCATCTCGAAGGAGTTGATGTCGCTATCACGGGGAATTCCACAAATCCGACTCGTTTCCAGCATCCGGTTATGGGTGTTTACAAAAAAGAACGCCTGCTGGCGGGGAAGAAGTTTTTTTCCGTGGCTTCCGGAGGCGGAACAGGAAGAACGCTTCATCCTGATAACATGGCAGCGGGTCCGGCATCTTATGGTATGACCGACACGATGGGACGAATGCATTCAGACGCACAGTTTGCCGGTTCTTCATCCGTTCCCGCCCATGTGGAAATGATGGGATTAATTGGAATGGGGAATAATCCAATGGTGGGAGCATCGGTTGCTGTCGCGGTTGCTGTGGAACAGGCAATGAAATAACCCTATATATCAAGCTCCACATTGCCCGTCGAATAGGACAGTAACGTCTGGTAGTTGAAAGGGTAGCAAGATGCCACTTTGTACCTGGCAGCGGGAATGTTTGGGTTACCCTATTTATCGAGTTTCCGTTTTTTCCGTTAAATGTGTAACTGTATCCAGATATTTATGAGGGTTTTCGGAAAACATGGGGAAATTGTCCGGCGTGATAATAATCGGATTAGCCGAAGGAAACCGTTCCATAAAGGTATCCATCCCTTTGGATGATTTGCGGCGGCCCGATTTGACTTCTATGGCATAAACTGATCCTCGGTATTTGTAGATATAATCAACCTCCAAGTTCTTCTCACGCCAATAATACAGATCCCCCATAAGCTGCCGAAGTTGCGCTCCGACAGCCATTTCGAAGATCCGGCCTCGCTTTTCAGGATCGTCGAGAATATGAGGTCCCTCATTCATGGCATACAGGGCTGGACAGGCGATCAGAATCTTGGGACTTGAGCCCCGTGCCAGATAGCTTTTCGCCGAATATTTTTCCAGTGGATGGATTAGAAACGCACCGGAATAGAGCTCGATATAATATTTGACCAAGTCCGTATTCCCCCTGTCCTGAAGCTGGCCGAGTAGTTTTGTGTAACTGATCTCCTGCGCTGGATAACGGCACAGGATCTCGAATGCCTGGCGAAACAGGGCGGGATTTCCTACTTTCCGATTCAGCAGGATATCCTTTCCGATAACTGCCTCGACAATGGAATCCTTTAGATATGCGTACCAGCGGTCGAAATCTCCTTCATAGGCAACAGCGCCGGGATATCCACCATAGGTTAAATAGCGTTCAAGGTCATAACCAAAGGCAATCTTCAGTTCATGGAACGTCCAGTGATGGGATTTTACCAGCTCAAACCGTCCAGCAAGACTTTCCTTCAGTCCCTTCTGCAACTGCAAGGAACTTGACCCCAAGACGACGACCCGGATGGCGTTGTGGTCCTTATCCCACAATGATTTGAGCGTCTCTGACCAATTCGGGACTTTCTGAATCTCATCAATGATAAGAAGCGCTTGTCCGCTCAGGGACATGGCCTTCTGCCACTGCTCCAGGAGCCATGTACGATCCGTGTTCAGGAGGTCGTCCGCATTGGCATAATGGCTGGCGAAAGGGTACCGAACAAGGAGTTGTTTGATACCCGTTGTTTTTCCAACCTGACGCGGCCCTACCAAAACCTGAATGCGCGGGTTGTCAGCAAACAGTCGCTTTTCGAGTTGAGACACAAATGAGCGTTCATAGAGGTTAACCATGGAAGCACCTTACCGCATTTTGCAAGACGTGTCTATCAAAAACAATAGACGTGTCTTGCAATTTAATTAAGCATCGGTGAGCATGATAGTTATAGGGGTATAAGAGCCCAAACCGACTATATATCGTATGTGAACCAACGGGGGCGAGTGCGTTGAAACCTACTGTTTTGCTGCAACCTCCCGTTGAGCCTCAATATATTTATAAAGTGTGGGTTTGGAAATACCCATCATTTGGCAGATCTGAACCACTGTGTGCTCCTTCTCGTCGTATAGCTTTACTGCTAGAGCCCTTTTATCAAGACTCAGAATCATTGGTCTACCGCCTCTTCTACCCCGTGTTCTGGCAGCATTAAGGCCCGCCCGCGTTCGCTCTCGTATTAGATTACGTTCGAATTCAGCCAAGGCTCCAAAGATATGAAAGATCAGTTTTCCTGAACTTGAAGACGTATCGATGGATTCATGCAAACTTTTCAGACTGATACCCTTCGCTTCGAGGAGCGTGACCATTTCGATAAGGTCCTTAAGTGAACGACTGAGGCGGTCCAGACGCCATACCACAAGCACATCACCAGTTCTTGCGTAATCTAACGCTGATTTCAAACCGGGACGTTCAGCTTTTGCGCCACTCAATATATCTTCCGTAATACGTTCGCACCCGGCCTGGCTAAGGGCGTCCTTCTGGAGATCCAGATTTTGATCATCAGTGGAAACTCGTGCGTAGCCAATCAGCATAAACACCCCTCATCAAGTTAATTTATCCGTTGATTAGTGGATTAACCTTACATAGATTTATTTACCGAGTATATTTACCATTGTCAAGGGTAAATTCGATAGCTGCTCAAGTTTATACTGGTAGTAAATAAAACGTACGTTTTATTTACTACATGACACTGATCATCCCCATGGCCAAAGCAAGGGGCTTGCGCGGCTTTTCTGGGTCAGTGCCGATTCTAATATCGCATCCTCCATGGCAATGACCGAGAAACCGCTCAATACACTCCGTCAGGAAGTAATACAAAGGGGAGAAATATGTCTGCCGAGGAGTAACACGTTATGAAACGAACGATTGACATCATTAAATCACAAGGCAAGTGTTTCATCTCAGCTCTACTGATCGCCCTTATTTTCTTTCTTTTCTTCAAGAACCTGTCTGACCGTTACATCATCGCATTTACCAGGGACGGCCATCACTGCCTACCCTACTCTACATGGTTCATTAAAAAGGGGGAAAAGCCCGAACGGGGTGACTATGTATCTTTCGTAGGACATGGCATACCCAATTTTGCCGACGGCGTCAGATGGGTAAAGATCATGACAGGTATGCCTGGTGACACGGTGAGAACCGTGACGATCCCGGTTTCAGAAAGGACCGCCAATATCGAGGTGATCGAAGTGAATGGCCTGCCTACGCAGAAGCGTTTGCAGGGGCGCGTCTATCTCCAAACCTCTCCAAACGGCGATGTTACCTATTACAGGGTGTTCGAAAAGGACACAATGGGTCGTTCTCTGCCGATCATTGGCAACCAGACCATCCCGCCCGGTCATTATTTTGTTTCGACTCCAGCTCCGCGTTCGTTTGATTCACGATATTGGGGATTGATTGATGAAAAAGATATTCTTGGTAAAGCCTACCCGATTTTCTGAGACCATGCAGAAATTAGCGTTCGGCCTTTTTCTCTCGGCGGGATTCCTACTGTCGCTGATGTTATTCTATACCGTTATCGCCCACGCTTCAGACGAAACGATAGACGAAACTATTGTCCCCTCCCCTTCCCTGGAAATGCTCGACCGCGTTCGGGATGCAGTTGGTCGGTTCCAGTCGGCAACTCCCCCAGATCGTCTGGGCAACGTGCAAAGCAAGGCCAATGATATTGTACGGGATAAATTCTGTGGTGGTGAAGGTGGTGATAACGGCGCCGCCTGTGCAGCCAAAAGCTCCCTTCCCCCAATTTACGCAGGACAATCCGACCAGACTGAAGATGGCACAAGCCTGCCCATGCAGACGTCTGAACAAGAAGGCAAAGACAAGGGCAAGGTCATAGGCTCTGACGACACCAGTCGGGTTTATTACTTCTTTTCGTTTTCCATGCCGGACGACTCTCTCCAACAAACAGTTCGGGATGCATATTCTTTGCGGCGGCAGGGGAAGAACGTTGTCATGGTTATCCGAGGGTTCGTAAAAAACGACATGCAGGCTACAGCCTTAGCCTTCGAGAAGCTGAAACGGGAAAGCGGTATCAATTCCGATCTGCCGGTGGACATTGATCCTCCGCTTTGGGAGCAATACGGCATTACCGAAGTCCCCGCGATTATCTCAACATCCAAGAGAGGAATCGGCAAGATGAGCGGGGATGTCGGAATTCCATATGCCTTGTCGAGATTCAACGAGGAGGCGGATGATTACGGCAAGGTGGGGCACACATACGAAATAGCCGAGGAAGACCTGCTGAAGGTAATCGAATCAAAACAACCGATGATTAAAGAAAAGATACGGCAGCGAATGGAAACACTGCAAAAAGAGATGTACGTCCTTAAAAAGCATGATGGACAATACGAAAAGGCCACCAAGGACCGCATTTATTATGTCGATCCGTCGCTGGTGCTAACCGATGACGTTTATGACCATGAAGGCAAGGTACTGTTTGCCAAGGGCAGTGTGTTCAATCCTACAGACCATGTGCGTCTTGGCAGGTACATCATTATTGACGGCAAGGACGCTAAGCAAGTCCGAATGGCCCTGAACGGCGATTATCGAAAGGTGATGCTTATCAGCGGGGACTTGGCGAAACTC
>JALNVY010000105.1 GCA_023231165.1 Syntrophales bacterium
AAGAAGGCCCTGGCCATAGCCGTGAAAAACAACAAGACGGAGCAGCGGTATTCGCTGCTGAAGCAACGATTGATGGGGAATTAACCCCCTCAAAGCAAAGAAAGGAGAGTTGAGAATGCAGGCAATGTTTAGCTTGACCCCGGCGGAGTCAAAACGATTGATCGGCAAGGGTGTGGCGGCCCTGCCCGAGATTCAGCATGCCCAGAAGAACGGTTACCTCCTCGTAGGCAGGGGATCGACGAACGCCTACATTCTCGAGGAACTCCTCGGTAAAAAAATCAAGAAAGAGGGATATACGGCGGGCCAGGTCATTAAAGGGGTGCTGTGCGTCCTCGGGGCAGAGGAAAGAACCAAACCGGTAACCTTCCATAAGGGTTCGCCCTTACCAGTTGAGCCGGGACAGGTTCTGGACAAACTCGGTGCCGGCGACATCCTGCTGAAAGGGGCGAATGCCATCGATGCGGACGGAAACGTGGGGGTGATCATGGCCAGTCCCGCAGGTGGAACGATGGGGCAGTTTTACATGGCCTTGAAGGCCCGGGGGTTGGAGATCATCTATCCGGTGGGGCTCGAAAAGATGATTCCTTCCGTGGAAGCGGCGGCGCAATTCGGGGGAACGGTAACCCTTGGCAAGACCATCGGCGCCCGTGCCGGCATGGCCTGTGTGGCCGACGGCAGGGTTTTCACGGAACTCGACGCCATTGAAACCCTCTTCGGCGTCTATGCCGTCCATTTTGCTTCCGGGGGTTGGGGAGGCGCGGAAGGCTGTGTGACCCTGGTGGTGGAGGGAGCGGACGCCAAGGTGAATAAATGCATAAAATTCATCGAGCAGAAAATCAAGGGTGAACCGCCGCTGCCGGCCGCCAAGACCCCCTGCAAGACCTGCAACATACCCTGCAGTTTTCAGGGAAAGGAACTGAAGCAGCTTCCCGATTATCTGAAATAAACGGGATTCCCGCCGCCGCGGGAATGACAACTTTTTGGACAAAAGCATGGGGACGCCGTAAATAATTCATTGATCAAATAGGGCGTCCCCGTGTTTGCTTTATTCGTCATGAAAGGCAATTTCCGTTTTCCTGCACCGGATCCCCTGCCAGGTTTGCCGCCGTTTGAGTTCCCCGTCGATGTTGTTGAGGACCTCCATCTTGTTGACGGCCCAGGCTGGGCCGAGGAAGATGTCTTTATAGCCGTCGGCGGTCAACCGCTGGATGACCATCTCCGGGGGGAGGATCTCGAGAATATCGCAGACGGTGGTCACGTATTCCTCTTTGGAGATCATGGAGATAGCGCCGCTTTCGTAAAGACTTCCCAGCACCGTGCCTTGCAAGGCTAAAAGAGAGTGAATCTTGATGCCCTGAATCGGCAGTCCGGCCAGGACCCGGGCCGTTCCCAGAATGTCTTCATGGGTTTCACCGGGCAGGCCGACGATGATGTGGACGCAGAGGAGGATGCCTCGACCTTGAATCCTCTGGACAGTGTCTAAAAAGATTTCCCTGTTGTGGCCCCGGTTGAGCAAGGTCAAGGTCCGGTCATGGATGGACTGAAGACCTAATTCCAGCCAGATATGATGGGTTTTTGCATAATTTTCCAGCAAATCGAGCACCGCATTGGGTACACAGTCCGGCCGGGTCCCGATGGACAAACCCAGGACGTCGGGTGGGGCAAGGGCCTCGTCATAGAGGTTTCTCAAGTGTTCCAGGTTCCCATAGGTGTTCGTAAATGTTTGAAAATAGGCGATGAATTTTCCGGCCTGACGGTGAACGGTATAGTAGGCCATGCCCTTGCGGATCTGTTCCGTGACCGATGGCAGGGGCCCCGCCTGGCGAAGCTTCGATCCCCGGCCATCACAGTAGATACAGCCCCCCACCGCCGCCTGTCCGTCCCGGTTGGGGCAGGTGAAGCCGGCGTCGATGGGCAGCTTGTAGACCTTGCAGCCGAAGCGATTCCGCCAGAAGCTCTTCAGATCGTAGTAACGCTTGCTGTTATTCCAGAAGGCCGGTCGCGAGCTAACTACTTGATTAGTTGCAGACATGATGCCCTTTCGATGAAGGATGCTTCATAATCACCCAAAGGGCTGAGGGTATGATGTCAATTGTGATGGGCAAAATCCCCGGCTGCTCTCCGTCCACATCAAGGAGCACGGGCTCTTGAGAAAAGGCCTCCACCTTCTTTCCGGTCAGGCAGGAAACTTCCTTTATCTTATTAATTTTGCCATTATAGAGCTTGGGAAGATGCCGAAATACCCCGGTCAGGCTGATATCTCCAATCACGGTGATATGAAACAGCCCATCATCGATAACCGCACCGGGAGCGACCCGCATGCCCCCGCCATGGTACTGCCCATTAGCCACCGCGACGTTCCAGATTTTTATTTCCTCGTCGTAATGGTTATCTACCTTGAGGCGGATGGTCTTTTTCCCGTATGAAAGGATAGCGATCAGGGTTGACCAGATGAAGGATATAAAGGGGCCGAAGGCTTTGGTGGTTCTGTTGACCCGGGCGTCAACCTCCCCGCCGAGGCCGAAACTCGTGATGTTGTGGAAATAACGGGTGCTGGGGGCGTCCTGATGGTTCCGATAACGGAGGCGTCCAAGATCTATCAGACGCGGATTGCCGTTACGGAGCGTGTCGAGAGATTTTTCAAGATCGCGGGGTATTGGTACGGTCTTCACGAAATCGCAACCCGTACCGTTGGGAATAAATCCCAACAGGGCGTCTTTCCTGATCGGCCCATTTTCGTCCATAAATCCGTTGACCACCTCATTGAGAGTACCGTCTCCGCCGACACAGACGATCACGTCGGCGCCGCCAAGGAGATGCGACTTGGCCATGCGGGTGGCGTCTCCCGGTCCCGATGTCAGGCAGGAAGTGAGGGTAGTCCCTAACTGGGCCTTGGCAGCGGTCTGAATGCGGGGCCACTCCCTGCCCGTGGCGCCGTTTCCCGAGTGGGGATTGACGATAAAGACAATTTTTTTAAAAGCCATAAAACAGATCCGCTCCCATCTGATTATTCATAATATCTGCAATGTGTTCACATTCCGCTTAACATAACTGCGATTCGACGCGATCCGGGAGCAGTTCAATATCTCCATATAGAGTGGGTGGCGACGTGCCCGGCGTCGCGGAAGGCCACACCTTCACTCTCCAGAAGCGTTCGCTTCATTTCCGGACCACCGCCATAGCCGCCCAGGGCGCCATCGGAACGGATAACCCGGTGGCAGGGGATGACAATGGGAAAGGGATTAGTCGCCTGGGCCATCCCTATAGCGCGGGCGCCGCGGGGACTTCCTATATGTTCCGCAATGAGCCTGTATGTGCTGACGCTGCCCCGGGGAATAGCGTAATCGGTACGCAGGACTTGCTGTTGAAAGGGGGAGCAAAAGTCAAGGTGCAACATATCGAGAGAAAACTGAATATCCGCACCGTTCAGGAAGGCCTCCATCTGATCAACGAGGATATCGATCTCCGGACAGGAAGAGGCGACTGCTTCAGGGAAGAACTTCTCGACTGTCTGTCGGGCCGAGATTTCCGGATTGGATATCAGGATTTGACCGATTTTCGGTGTACCTCCGTAGATCGACCAAAGCACCGCCACGGGGCCAAAAGGGGTAGCGCGCAGACAGAAAGCAGGGGGATGGGTTTTTGTTTGTTTCATGCCTTTAACCTCGGGGTCCTACTGGTTATGGCCGGAATACCGCCTTGCGGTACCGCGGCTGGTTCGACTGTTATTCCTTTTCACCAAAGGCCTTGAAAAAGGTGTAACAAAAAACACCGTCGTCCTCCGACGTCCGGTAGAGGTCTCTAATTCCTCTGTCAAAGTCGCCTTTTTCTACTATTCCCGCCGTAAGAGCAGCTTCGCGGACCCCTTCAATCATGGCCGTAAATGTCTTCCTGGTAAAGCCATCGACGAGTCCAGGTTTGCCGGCATCGACATATACCATGCGCGGGGAGACGCGCACGGATTTGTAACCTGCCTTGCACAAAAGTGGATAAAGTTCTCGCCCGATCATGGCGTTTCCTCCCACCCGCCGTTGCAGCTCTACCTGACATTGAATTGCCCGGTGCGCGGCTTCGCTATCCGGATGGAAATAGGCGGAACCGTGATCTCCTTCGATGACCGTGATGGTTCCCCCCGTCCTGAGAACATTCTTCAATAAATGCAGCGCCTCCATTGCTTGTGAAAGATGTTCCAGGACAAAACAGACAAAAACATGGTCAAAAGACTTCGGTCCAAAGGGCAAGTTGAAGATATCCGCCTGTTGGAACCGAACATTTGTACAGCCTGCCGCTATAGTTTTTCTCTTGGCTTCCGCAACGGAGACGGCGGAAATATCGATGGAGGTGATCAGGGCGGCGGGGCTGTTCCGGGCCAGTGTGACGGTTTGCGCCGCCACGCCGCAACCCGCTTCCAGAACGCGGCTTCCTGCAGGATACAAGGTATCGGAATGGAGCAACTCCATCAATGTGGAAGCCTGGTCCTGGAGGCGAATATTCTCTCTTGGATCGTAGCCGTGAACATATGCGTTCTTCATAGTTCCTCTTTTGTTGAGACCTTTGGAAAATACCCCCGTATTGTTATTCCCGCGAAATCGGGAATCAAGAAAGTCTAGAAAAGACTGCATTATGAACATTAAGCTTCGATTTCCTGCTTTCGCGTGAATGACAATTTACCACGTTTCCACAGAAATTCAAAGGTCACTTGTTGCCTAACAGGCACGGATGCAAGGCAGCGGAGTTCTCGCCCGAATTAAACTCTTTTCGGCATTCACATTGCTATTACTGACTGAGCTTGTGAATAGGAGAATAGAACCTGCACCATAATCATTGTCCCCAACAGAACAGTGTTCTTCATCTAAGGATCCTCATTTTTCCCAGCATTTTCAGAACAATCTTGATTTCGAACCTTTTGCTCTTCCATCCTGCTTTATAACGTCATTTAGCGCGTCCGCTGGGGCGTCTTCCTCGGCTGCGTGATCTCCCACTCTGCCACCGGGCCGGAAACAATGTGAAACAAGGGGTGCGTTTCGGGACGAGAAGAGGAGTCCAGTCCGGCGAGCCACAACGGCGCACGGACTCGCAGTTTCGCTTTGAGATGTGCCCACTCGTAATTGAGTTGTCCACGAGTGACCACAATAGGCTCGACGCAGCCAATAGATGCTATTTTCGTTACGTCGAAACAGTAACCACGCCGGGTGGCTTCGGCATGAATGGCTTGCAAATAGGAGGAGCTCGATTCCAAGGGCGACGGAGAGTTACGGAAACGAATTAGTTGGGGATGGCATGTGTAACCACTGGTTTTCCCGCCAAGAACCGCTTGTGCCAGCAATGCTTCACGCCAGAGCGCGACAAGGCCGCGAGCGTCCAAGTATTTAGGGTGTAGTGTCCAAAGGCGCATTACCCACTTCCTTAGGTGTAATTCCCTCTCCGGAGGCACTCCGGGGCATAGACGACTCTCGGTCGAACCTGTGCTGAAGCCACAAGAGGGCCGCGCCGATGATGGGAATCGCAATGTCCGTGTAGAAGATGACTCCGGCTCGCCTATTTCTGCTCCACTGATTCTAAAATGCTCCTTGATCGGCACGGGAGCCGCCACCTTGACGTTCAATGTCCCTGGGAACAGGTCTTCTCCAATACATCAGGTTAATTAGTCATGCGCTGTCGAAAGCGACCAAGTCCACTCTGGACGCGGCCTTCCAGGAACATCATTGCAGCGGCTCCATTTCTGCCTCTCTTACAGTGAACGCTATGTGTAACCGGCTGCAAAAAGTTCCAGAGTGAAACGGAGCAGCTTTTGGCAGTCCGTATTGACGCGATTGTTAGCCATCGTTACGCAACAGGAAAGAGAGGACATTATCCATCAGCTGATTTATCGATTTGTAACTCTCAGGTTTGGCTGACAGAATTTCTTTCTCCGTCTGTACATACTTTGATGGAACCAATTCATCGCGACAATTGGAGATTATTTCTCGCGCTGAAGCTGGTGTGGTTTCAAGGTGGAACTGCAAACCGATAACCGACTTGCCGAGTTGAAACGCCTGATTTTCACAGCCCTCGCTTCGCGCAAGGTGGATTGCGCCGGACGGTAGTTCGAAAGTCTCGCCATGCCAATGGAACACCTCCAAGGATGGCGGGAAGCTGAAAGCCGAACTGTCGTTCGCTGAAACCCCTTGTATTGGATGCCACCCGATCTCCTTTACGGAGTTGCGGTAAACCACAGCGCCCATCGCACTGGCGATAAGTTGTGCGCCAAGACAAATACCTAAGACCGGCTTTCCGGAATTGATGGCGGATCGGATCAATGATTTCTCGGGAGCAAGCCAGGGGAACTTATCTTCATCATTTACGCTCATCGGCCCGCCCATTACAACGAGCAGATCAATCATTGTGGGATCCGGCAACTCCGCTGATTCAAAGAGCCGTGTATTTGCCATCTCGTACCCGGCTGCTTCAAGCCAAGGCTCAATGCTGCCAAGACCTTCAAAGGGAACGTGCTGTAAGTAGTGTGAACGCATATGCTTTCCTTAAATGGCTAACGGTACGGATTAGCGGCGGTTGCAAGCCGTCCTCTGGATTTGCCGGTTAGAGCCCCTCCCTTTAATTATTCAAACTGGATATGATGACCAAAGGGATTCTTCGTAGTCTTTGGTGAAGACCGGTGAGTTTGCTGTTAGATACTCTAAAGCCATATCTCCTATGTTTTTGATCCCATGCTTTTTATTCGAGGGGATATAAATTGCATCTTCTGATGTCACTTCTCTGGTCTCGTCTTCAATAATCATGAGACCTCTTCCGTTGATTATATAATAACATTGCTCCGGATCATGTGCGTGAATTGGCTGCTCCGATCCTTTGGGTATCGTGGAAATTTGAATAGACAGATTCTTGGATGACGAGTTTTGCGGGCTTATAAGCATATGCGAAGTAAGGATTTCTAACTTGCCGGTATTCCGCGAATTACGTTTATTGAAGATCTCCATTTTTTCCTCATTAATGAGCAATTACCAAAATTACTATTCGTATCCCCTAACCTTTGCCGATCAAAATATATTGCAAATCACCTTTACATAAGATAAGTTGCAAGTCAAAGTAAAATCAACGGAAAAAAGACGAGAGAGCTGGTTTATGTGGCGCTTATGGCTCAGGTTCGGGACATCCCCCCAAAGAAGGAGAAAATAAATATTGTCCAATAATTACGATGTCATTGTGGTCGGCGGCGGTCACGCCGGGTGCGAGGCGGCCCTGGCGGCGGCCCGCATGGGGTGCGAGACCCTGCTGTTCAATATCAATCTCGACGCCATCGCCCTGATGTCCTGCAATCCCGCCATTGGGGGGTTGGCCAAGGGACAGTTAGTCAAGGAAGTTGACGCCCTGGGCGGGGAAATGGGGAAGCTCGCTGATAAGACGGCCGTCCATTTCCGCCTCCTCAACGCCTCCAAAGGTCCGGCGGTGCAATCTACAAGGGTCCAGTGCGACAAGCAGCTCTATCGCCTGGCGATGAAGGCCGTCGTGGAGCGGCAGGAACAACTTCATCTTCGCCAAGGCCTCGTCGATGAACTGATTACCGAAGCCGGCCGCTGCGTCGGCGTCATCGATCAGACCGGCGTCTCCTACCGGGCCGGGGCCGTGGTGATCACGACCGGCACCTTTCTCAACGGCCTGATCCACATCGGGACCACGAAGATCCCCGCGGGTCGGGCCGGTGAATGGGCGTCGTTACGTTTGGCGGAAAACCTCAAGGCCCTGGGCTTCGAGATGGGGAGGATGAAAACGGGAACGCCGCCCCGCCTCCGGGCCTCGACGATCGACTTTTCCCGCCTGGAGCGTCAGGACAGCGATCCCGATCCCCAGCCTTTTTCCTTTGCCACGGAGGCGTTGCGGACGGAGCGACTCCCTTCCTACTTCAGCTACACGACGGCGGCGACCCATGCCTTCCTCCGCGAAAACATTATGGAATCGGCCCTTTATTCAGGCCGGATCAAGGGGATCGGCGCCCGGTACTGCCCGTCCCTGGAAGACAAGGTCATGCGCTTTGCCGACAAGGAACGCCACCCCGTCGTCCTCGAGTTCGAAGGACTGGATACGGAGGAGATCTATGCGAAAGGATTGGGCAACAGCCTTCCCCCCGAACTTCAGGAGCGTCTTGTCCATAGCGTTCCCGGTCTGGAGGCGGCGGAGATCATGCGCTGGGCTTATGCCATCGAATACGACTTTGTTCAACCGACGCAGCTCTGGCCCACCCTGGAAACAAAACAGCTCCGGGGGCTGTATCTGGCCGGGCAGATCAACGGCACTTCGGGTTATGAAGAGGCCGCCGCCCAGGGGCTCTGGGCGGGGATCAACGCCGCC
>JALNVY010000106.1 GCA_023231165.1 Syntrophales bacterium
AGACAAGAAACGCATCGGCATCACCCGTATCCACATGGAGGAAGACGCCGGCAAGCTGATCCATGACGAACACTTTCCGTCGAGCTATGTGGACCTGAACCGGACCGGGGTGCCCCTGATCGAAATCGTCAGCGAACCGGACATCCGTTCTGCCGAAGAGGCTGCCGCCTACCTGCGCCGGATCCACGAAATCCTTGTCTATCTGGAAATCTGTGACGGCAATATGGAGGAGGGTAGTTTCCGGTGCGACGCCAACGTCTCTCTCCGCCCCCGGGGACAGGAGGAATTCGGCACCCGGGCGGAACTCAAAAACATGAACTCTTTCCGGAATGTCCAGCGGGCCCTGGAATACGAGATCAAAAGACAGCAATACGTCTTGGAGGCAGGCGGCGAGGTGATCCAGGAAACCCGCCTCTGGGATGACGCCCAAGGTGTCACCCTCTCCATGCGGAGCAAGGAAGAGGCCCATGATTACAGGTATTTCCCCGATCCGGATCTGGTAACCATTGCCGTCAGCGACGCCTGGATCGAAGAGATCCGCCGGACTATGCCCGAACTGCCCCTGGAAAAGCGGGAACGCTTCCTCAGAGACTACCAAATCCCCCCCTATGACGCAGGCGTCCTGACAACAAGCAGGGATCTGGCGGACTACTACGAAGAGGTCGTCCGTCTTTGCGGCCAGCCCAAGGTAGCGAGCAACTGGGTCATGGGAGACATCCTGCGCTTCCTGAAAGAGGACAAGCGGGATATCAGGGATTGTCCCATCTCGGCGGCGTCGTTGGCCGAAATGATCCGCCTGATCGAGGACGGCGCCATCAGCGGCAAAATGGCCAAGGAAGTCAGCGAAGAGATGTACCGGACGGGCAAGCCCCCCCAAACCGTCATCGCGGAAAAGGGCCTCGTCCAGATCACCGACGAGAGCGCCCTGACGACAGTAATTGAACAGATAATGGCGGCGAATCCGATCCAGCTTACCCAATACCGGGGGGGAAAGGATAAGCTCTTCGGTTTCTTCGTCGGACAGGTAATGAAGGCCACCCAGGGAAAGGCCAATCCCCAGTTGATCAATGATCTGCTAAAGAAATTGCTGGCATGACCGCTCCAATCCGCACCGTTTACTGGGAAAATGACGCCGTCGTCTTCATAGATCAGCGTCTTTTGCCTGGCGTAGAAACATATGTCATCAGCCGGGACTACCGGCAGGTTGCAGCGGCCATCAAGGATCTTTCGATTCGCGGCGCTCCGGCTATCGGCGTCGCCGCCGCCCTGGGAATCGCCTTGGGGGCACATCAGAGTCAGGCTGCCTCCTTAACCGCTTTGAAGGCCGACTTCGAAACCATCTGCACAACTTTTTCCCAAACCCGCCCCACCGCCCGGAATCTTTTCTGGGCTATTGAAGGGATGAAGAAATGCTTCCGGGAGGCATCTGCCGCACCGCCTTCACAGACAGATACTGATGGGCAAGAGGCGCTGAATTCCCTGAAACAATCTCTCATTACCGAGGCCTGCCGGATCTGCGGAGAAGACATCGCCATCAATAGACAAATCGGCGCCTATGGATCGTCGTTGATCGCTGACGGCGATAACATCCTTACCCATTGCAATGCCGGCGCCTTGGCCACGGCCGGTTACGGGACGGCACTTGGCGTCATCCGGGCGGCCTGGGAGGCGGGAAAACGCATCCACGTATATGTGGACGAGACACGACCCGTCCTCCAGGGGGCGCGGTTGACCGCCTGGGAACTGCTGCGGGAAGCAATTCCGGCCACCCTGATCACCGATAACATGTCAGGATTTCTGATGAAACAGGGAAAGATCCAGAAAATTATCGTTGGCGCCGACCGGATCGCCGCCAACGGCGATGCGGCCAACAAGATCGGCACTTACAGCGTTGCAGTCCTCGCCAGGGTCCATAAAATCCCCTTCTACGTGGCGGCGCCCCTTTCCACTTTTGACCGCGCCATCAAGACGGGCAAGGATATTCCCATCGAAGAGCGGGACCCCGAAGAAGTCACCTGTTGCCAGGGCGTTATCCTGGCCCCCCGGGGAATTAGCGTCTATAATCCCGCCTTTGACGTAACCCCCCATAGTTATATTACCGCCTTCATAACCGAAAAGGGCCTGATCTATCCGCCCTTCCGGAAGACCGTTTCTGCTCTCTTAGGCTTATGAGGCCGAGCCGATAAGAAAGAAAGGCATGGCAAAAAAACTTTTCCTCTTTGATTTCGATGGGGTACTGGTCGATTCCCTCGATGTCTATCATCGGGCGGTCGCCTGGTGCCTGGAAAAGATCGGCACGCCCATCATCAAAACGCAGGATGAATACGTCGCCCTCTTTGAAGACAACTTTTACGAGGCCATGGCAAAAAAGGGGGTCGACCTGGATGCTTTTTCCGGGGCACTGATAGAATATGCAAGTAATGTTGATTATTACCATGATGTAAGACTATTTACTGCCGTATTGCCGGTCCTGACAGAGCTTTGCAGTGATAATATCCTAGCTATCATCTCCTCTAATTCATCCCGGGCCATCAGAAAGATCCTGGCCCGTTTCCAATATAATGGCTGCTTCCAGGACATCCTGGGCTCGGAATTCCACCTGAGCAAGAAGATCAAAATCGACCACGCCGTCGCAACGTATCAGATGAACAGGGATGATACCTATTACGTGGGGGATACTTCCGGCGACATCAGGGAGGGAAAAGCAGCGGGCGTCAGAACCATTGCCGTCACCTGGGGATGGCATTCCCGGGAGATCCTGGTGGCGGCACAGCCGGACTTCCTTATCGACGACCCGGAAGAACTTAAAAACATCCCCGATTGATAATAGGTCCCCAGGTATTGGTTTGATCTCAAGGCAATATTATCCTGGTTATGATACCCGGTTCCGTCCAAATCCAGCGCCTCAAAATAAGGTTGACGCATCAACCAAGTTTCTCTATATCTTTTCACACAAAATCCCTTTTGTATGAAATCGGACGCTATACGGCGCCTGGCGCCGCCGGTTTCTCCGTAAATATTTAATATCTTACCTGAATGAAAGGGGGTATTTTCATGAAAAAGACCCTTCTCATCGTTATTTTTTCGTTTTTTTCAATTTTTCTTCCCTGGATGACATTTGCCCAGGATCTGAGCCCTGACTATCAGCGATCCATAACCCTGTCTCGTCAGCACGCCGATATCCCCACCGGATGGGTTCCTAATTATCCTACCTCCGGAAACAGGCAGATTTTCACCATTACCGGAAATCCAGCAACGGAAAATGTCGCCTTTGGCCTTAAATATGACAATGTTGGCTATGGCGATAGTAAGAACTATCTGATTGTTCGTACCCTATCTAAGTCAAATTATTACACAAGTAATTATGTAAACGAAACAGGATATTCCATTAAAGGCGGACCGGCGACGACAAATGCCGCCTGGGTTACGACGGGAAACGACGCAACAAAATTTCTCCAAAATAACGGTGGAACCAGTACCAATATCGTGAAGCTTCTGGAGCGTGGCCTGGGCATGAATAATGACGGCTCTCATACGGCAATTATAGAATATGCCGTCATTGCCGATAACGACCACATCCTGCGCCCAACAAAAAACAGTGATATTACGACGTATTCTACCGTTTCCACCAATTATGGAACCAACGCATCCTATGGGGGGAAACCGGCAGGTATGACGCAAGCCACTTATGATAAATTTGTAGGCGGCACGTCTGATGTACCGAAAGGATATTACCAATACTGGAAGGAAAAGACTTACGACAGTGCCGTTACAAGTAGTAACGCCTTTCCCTGGTCGCAAATTGGTTATACCTTTTTCTGGGGAAACGGAGAAACACTATCAAATATCCAGGGGATGAGTGAATTCATTCTCCCCGGCGAAACGGCCGTGCAGATTTATGGGATTTACTCTCCCCAATCCTACATCTATACTCTTAATAAGGGTGGGGCCTTCAGTACGGATGCAGATGCACAATATGGAAACGGTTTCGCAAGTTTCAAAGTCACCGGTACTTGCGACACCATCTGGGCGGGGCATCGCTTCCAAAGGAATATCAGCACCACGACTGCCTCGCCAAACCAGATCATCATCGACAGCGGCGGATCGATCTCCGGGGGTCAGGGGCTTCTTGTGTGGTCCATCAATTATGACGTAGAAAACAACGGCACGATCGGCGGCGCCACCGACAAGAAATACGGGATCAGCGGCACGGATAATATCGCCTTGCTCTTCAAAGGGGACACCAGCACTACTTATGGAACGCCCGTCACAACTGCCGGAGCTGTCAACCGCCTGACCAATAACGGCACCATCTCCAGCCCCGGCATAGCGGTCAAGGCGGAGGCGGGAGATACGGTCATCACCAACAACCCCGGCGGCATCATCTCCGGGGGAACTTACGCGATCCTGACCGGAGCCGGGAACGACACGGTTACGGTAAAGGGGGGAGAGATCAGCGGAACTATCGATCTGGGAACGGGAACGGACAAAGTCGATGTGACTGCCGGAAGCAGCGCCAAGTTCAACTTTACCCTCAACAAGGATACAACTATATCCGCACAGACGATCAAGGCACAGACAGTCAATATCGCGGACAATACCAAACTGGCCGTGACAACGACCGGAAACAGGAACATCCGCAACAACGACAAATACCAAATCGTAAACGCCGCCGCCCTGACCGTGAACCCGGCGAACCTCACGATCCAGAATGATAACCCCCTGCCGATGGTAACTCTTGCCGCTGGGCAGGAGGGCAACAATCTCTATATCGTGGCTTCGCGGAATAACAGTTACTACAAAAGCAACAGCGGAAATGCCTCATTGGGCGCCCTCCTTGACAGTCTGGCCAATTCGGCGACGGGGGATATGGCTAATGTCCTAGGCAACTTGGACGAGTCCGGTGACGCCGGGAATGCCCGGAAGTTGGAGCCGACGGTGGACCGGGGAACGATGCAGGCGGGCCTCGCAACAAACGCCCAGGTTACGCGTACGATTATCAACCGGATGGTTGAGTTCCGGACGGCGGGATTGGGGCCGGGGGAATCGGGAATTTCCACCGGTGATGAGCCGGCAAATTGGGGCGTCTGGAGCCAGGGTTTCGGAGCTTATATGAAACAGGCAGCGACCGGTTCCAGCAATGGCTATACGGCAAACATCTGGGGCGGCTCACTGGGTTTTGACCGGCTCGTTTATAGCAATGTCCTGGTTGGTCTGAGCGGCAGCTATGCCCGCAATAATATCGGGACAGCAGACCTAAATACCCGGACCAACGCGGACAGCTACCAGGGCAATCTCTATGGGAATCTGGCGCGGGACGCCTACTATCTGAACGGTATTCTTTCGTATGCCTATAACCGGTATGACGCTTCCCGGCACATCGCGTTCGGGACCATCAATCGCATCGCGACCGGCAATTATGACGGTCAACAGTATTCCGCCTACGTGGAAGGTGGATATGGCTTTAAGAACAGCGGATTTGACATAACGCCGCTCCTCTCCCTCCAGTATATGCGTCTCCATATCAACGACTATGCCGAATCAGGAGCCGATTCCCTGAACCTCAATGTGGACGCCCAGCGGTACAACATGTTTCAGAGTGGCCTGGGGGCGAAGCTGGCCTACCCGATCGCGGGAAAGGACCTGCGCTTTATCCCCGAAGTGCATGCAAAATGGTTCTACGATTTCGTCGGCGATTCGCAGCAGGCGGCCTCCACCTTCACCGGGGGCGGCGCATCCTTCGCTACGCAGGGTTTCGAACCGCCCAAGTCGAGCTATAACCTGGGGGCGACTCTTACCATCATGACGGCGCGTAATGTGACGCTGACCCTGAATTACGACTTTGACATGAAAACGGATTTCTACAGCCATAACGGCTATTTTAATCTTCGCTACGTCTTTTAGGATCTCGTGCTGCCAACAATGTCGAATGGGTTACTCAGGATTTTTTGTGTCGCCGTTTTTTTTCTGTACGGATGCGTCACCGGAGCAACTACGGACAGAACGGCCCTGGTGGACCGTATCAGCCGTGAGGGTAAATTAGAAAAATCCTCCCTCAAAACATCATCATTCACCCTGACGGCGTACAGCCGCGCCTCCCGGCCGGGAGGTACTCTGAATCTCTACATCGAAGGAGACGGATCGGCGTGGATTATCCCAGCATGGCGATCTTTGGACCCTTCGCCCCGCAACCCCCTTGTCCTGGAGATGGCCGCCCTGGACCCGGCGGCAAATGTGGCCTACCTGGCCCGGCCGGGGCAGTATCCCGCCCCTGACTCTTCCCGCGTCGATCCTGCCTATTGGTCGGATAAGCGTTTCGCACCTGAGGTTATCGCGGCGATGAATGAAGCCATAGACTCACTGAAAGCAATAACCGGGGCCGGTAAAATCAATCTGGTCGGATATTCGGGAGGAGCCGCCATAGCTGTCCTGATCACCACCCGGAGAAGCGACATAATCAGCCTCAGAACCGTGGCGGGAAATCTTGATCCCGAGGCGGTTAATCGCTTTCACCATGTGAGTCCTCTGACAGGATCTCTCAACCCCATGGATGTGGCTGATAAACTGAAGGGTCTACCCCAGCGCCATTTTATCGGGCCAAAAGACACCGTGATTCCTTCTTTTATCGCTTCGTCGTTTGTCAAACGCGCGGGTAGTCCGGACGGCCTTGAGATTACCGTAGTAAAAGGCGCCTCTCATAGCAAAGGATGGCGTGAGCAATGGAAATTGCTGCTTGAAGTTCCGCTGCGATCCCCGGCGGGTATTGAGGACTAAACAGGCGCTATCCGTTGACGATGACAACAAAGATAGCGCTTTGATTAAAAATCGGAATTGCCTATTTTGCTTTTTTCACATCGCTGCCAGCGGCGCGCGCTTCTTTCGCCCTCGCTCTGTTGCGCTCTTTCAGGCGCTTTCGGCGGCGGTCAATTTCTCTTTTCCGTTCGTGCTTTTTGTGTTGTGCCATTTACATCCCCTTCAATTTTATATTTTTCTATATCCTTCTTCAGGAAGTCCATACATCAAAACGACGCCGATCACAAGCCGTCAAGACGGTTTCCGTGTCAAAGTCACAATAAATTGTCTCGCCAGGCCTCAGATTTTAATCTCCAGTCCGTCATAAGCCATTGTAATATTTATCGTATTTGTTTCAGAGAGAATCCTCAGGTAGGTGTGCGTATCTTCAAGGAGTTCATCAAATGCGTCGTCGTCATTGGTATGCTCGTGGTGGAAAAGACAAAGGCGTTTGACCATACCCTCGACGGCCAGCTCTACGGCGAGGATGTTGTTTGAATGCCCCCAGTTTTCCTTATCCCCGATGGCGTCGAGCAGGGTATACTGGGCATCGAAGATGAGCAGGTCTGTTTCTCTGATAAAATCCAGATAAGCGTAAGCGGGGTTTTCCGCATCCTTTTTATGCTCTGAATCCGTGGAATAAACTACGCTCTGCCCGTCTTTCTCAAAACGGTAGCCATAAGAGTCGCCGGGATGCTGCTGTATCATTCCCCTCACCTTGAAGCCGGCAATTTCATAGACCACATCGTGCTCCATGGGATGGAAGGTAATCTCCGCTCTCATGGCTTGAAAGGGAACGGGGAAAAAAGGCGGACTCTGCTGGGCGATAAGGGCCTGCTCCATACCGGAATGGATGCCGTAGATTTTGATCCGGTTGCCGGGAATGTAAGCGGGAGTAAAAAAGGGAAATCCCTGAAGGTGATCCCAGTGGAGATGAGAAAGAAAGATATTATAGACGCCCCGTGTATTGGTTACCGACTGCCCGAAATCCCGGAGACCCGTCCCGGCGTCGCAAAGGATATATTCATTCCCGCCGCGGATTTCGACACAGGAACTATTTCCTCCATAGGTACCCCGGACGGCGAAGGGAAGTTCCCGGTCCACAAATTCTTCCAGGACGCTGTCATTTTCAAATGTTTTTCCCTGGGCAGCCTTGAGAGCCTTGATGATTTTTTGTCTAACCTTTTCCGCATTCAGGGATGAAGGCAGGGATCCCCGGGTTCCCCAGAAATGGACGAGCATGAAAAACATCCCTCCTCAGTTAGTATGCCCAGGACTCGTTCATCGGAGCGATGTAAGGAGGCACCGGATTCATTATCCCAATTCCAAATCAAAACGCTATCTTTACAGGTCGTAAAGGGTCTCATCTACCCTGGGTCTTGCCTTACCTGTACCTTTTTTCCCTTTGGATCCATCGAACAGGAAAGGTTCTTCCCCTTCCAGGAGATCTCCCATTTCCGCCTCGATCTGTTCGGGGTCCTCCCCCCTTTCCATGCGCCGGAG
>JALNVY010000107.1 GCA_023231165.1 Syntrophales bacterium
CCGCCGGCAATGACAAAATGATCCTGCATATCTGTTTTGGGAAAATTGAGAGGCTCCAACACAACTGGCTTCAGCCACCGGCTCAAAAACGAGTATAATGGAGCAGTAAGTCCCGAAACAAGCGGTGTAAGCATCATGGTGACAATAGTCACAGTCAGAACCAGCGAATAGAATTCTGAAGAGATGGAATGTGTTTCAACACCCACACGACCGAGGACAAAAGAGAATTCCCCGACCTGTGAGAGCCCCAATCCCATGGCTAGGGGGACGACGTTTTTATAGTGGAATACACGACTCAATGCAGCGAAAATCAGCGCCTTCCCCAGCATAACGATCAATACTAAAAACAGAATCGTCAGCAGGTTATTCAACAAGAATTTGGGGTCAAGCAGCATCCCGATGGAGGTAAAGAACATGAGACTGAAGATGTCACGCAAGGGGATTATATCACTCAAGGCCTGATATCCGTAATCAGACTCACTCAGAAGCATGCCGGCAACAAAAGCTCCAAAGGCGAAAGAAAGACCGAACAGATATGTGCCATAGCCAATGCCCAGCCCCAAGGCTGTGATGGCGACAAGGAATAACTCTCTGGAGCCCCAGTTGGCAATGAATTTCATCACAGGGGGAATGATGCGTGTTCCGAGAAAGATCATCAATATTAGGAAGATGGCCGCATTCATGGCGGCAAAAGCCAGAATCGGTAAACCGCTTTGGGGTGTGCTCAACTGAGGGAGAATGATCAACATAGGCACTATTGCCAAATCCTGAACAATAAGTACGCCGATCATGACGCGACTGGACAAGGTGCCGATCATCCCCAGATTCTCCAGGGTCTTCAGAATTACCATCGTACTTGAAAGCGAGATAAGTGCCCCGAACCACAGGGAAGGCACCCACTCCCAGCCCAGCAATCTTCCGACACCAAACCCGAATGCGGTCGTAATAACTATCTGGATCGGGGTTCCGATAATGGCAATCTTGCGGACCGGCTTCAACTCCCGGATTGAAAATTCCAGTCCCAATGCGAAAAGCAGCAGGGCCACGCCGATTTCTGCAAGTTTCTCAATATTGTGGACATCAGAAACGGTCACCCCTCCTGTGTGCGGTCCCACAACCACCCCGGCGAAAATATATCCGAGGATCAAGGGCTGCTTCAGCAAATGTGCAATCAGTCCACCCAGGAGAGCAGCAGTAACAATAATGGCTATGTCTCCGGCAATACCCATAAACAGATCTACCTCCTGCAATAATCTACAGTAGCTATTCGTATTTGTCGATCATTTATATAGGTGGTGGTGAAAGAAGACCGATGCGAGGAGTTACATGCACTGATTGCATAGAACAAGAAAACCCTTTCTACCGTATTTCTGCCCTTTCCCAAATAATGTTTGCCAGAATGGGGCGGCTGGAGTATAGGTGAGAAACAAGGAGAGTCTCATGTACAGAAGCAGATTGTTTATCATCTCGATTTTGCTGATCCTTTTCTTTATACCCGGTTTCTTGTCAGCACAGGAACTAAAGGGCATCCAGCTTGTCAAGCCTCAGATGGACAGCGGCAGGCTCCTGATGCATGTCCTGAAAGACAGGAAATCATCCCGGGAATTCAGTAATCGCAAATTACCCATCCGGGTCCTATCCAACCTGCTCTGGAGCGCCTGCGGTGTCAACCGCCCTGATTCGGGAAAACTAACTGCCCCCTCGGCCAAGAACTGGCAGGAAGTTGACGTCTATGTGGCAACCGAAAAGGGCTTATATCTGTACAACGCTCAGAAACACCGTTTAGATCCCGTACTCGCCCAGGATATCCGTGCCCTGACCGGTTCCCAGTCCTACGTTAAAGATGCCCCTGTCAATCTCATCTACGTCGCCGATTACACACAGATGGGAACCGCCGCCAATGATGTGAAAGACCTCTATTCCGCTGTCGATACAGGCTTTATCGGTCAGAATGTTTACCTTTATTGCGCTTCCGAAGGATTGGCGACCGTCACCCGGGGAACCATTGACCGTGTTGCTCTCGGCCAGGCGATGCATTTGAGGCCGGAACAGCGCATCATCCTGGCCCAGTCGGTGGGCTATCCGAAAAAGTAAGCATGGGCGCAGCATCCATTCCTCCGCCCATGATGAGCGGATGAATGGATATGCAACATCCGATTTGTTCTCGAGTTTAAGGGCCATGCCTTATTCGCTGCTTATCGATCTTGTCATTGTCATCCATTTCCTTTTTGTCTTCTTTGTCATCTTCGGCGGGTTGCTTGTCATGCATAAAAGGTCCTGGGCATTGCTCCACATTCCTGCGGCGGTCTGGGGCGCCCTCGTGGAGTTTACCGGCTGGATCTGTCCGCTGACCCCCTTGGAGAACTGGCTCCGGTTTCAAGGCGTGGAGCCAGCATATACCTCCGGTTTCATCGAAAGGTATGTCGTCTCGCTGATTTACCCTTCCCTTCTAACCCGTTCTCAGCAGATTGTTCTTGGTCTCGGTGTGATTATGATCAATGGAGTGATCTATGGCCGGATAATATGGAAAAAGCGAAGGCAATGAAGTTGCTTTGTGGTCAAATTGTCTTGACTTAGAAGTGATTCATTCCTATCCAAGGAAGCGCTTGATACGGAATTGGAATTCGACGAGTTTCCAGCCCACAACCCTTAAAATGTTCAGGTTATTACAGAATCAACACCCAAACCAAGACCAGCGCGATTCGGTAAACCCCGAAGGCGATGAACGTGTGAGTCTGAATATAGTGCAGGAGAAATTTGATACTGAGCAGGGCTACGACAAAAGAGGTTATAAATCCGACTGCTAAAAACTGGGCCTGATCGAGGGAAAACTGGGAACCACTTTTCAGGAGATCATACACCGTGGCTGCCAGCATGGTCGGTACGGCCAGAAGGAAAGAGAATTCGACGATGACCTTCCTTTTCAGACCCAGGAGCAGGCCGCCCACGATAGTCGCCGCAGAACGGGAAACGCCGGGGATCATGGCTATCGATTGAAAGCAGCCGATGATGAGGGCCTGACGAAAAGAAATATCGCCCACATCGGCAACAGCATCTTCTTTTTCCCGATGCCACATCTCAAAGACAATCAGAAAGGCCCCCCCCAGAAAAAGGGACCAGAGGACGATTGTTGAGGAACCCAGGAGAAACTGCTTGATGAGCTTATAGAGGGTAAGCCCCATGATTCCAGTGGGAATGAAGGCAACTACCACCTTCTTCATGATATTGAAATCAATCAGGAGAGAACGCCAATAGAGGACGACAACGGAAGCAATGGCACCTACCTGGATGGCAATTTCAAAGCTTTTCAGAAAATCGGTGTGTTTGAGTCCCAGCAAGTGGGAGGTCAGAATCAGGTGTCCCGTAGAAGAAATGGGCAAAAACTCCGAGATTCCTTCGACGATACCCAGAATGGCAGCAGTCATCAAATCCATGCGGCCTTCTTTCTCATTTTTTCCGCTGTGTCAATTAAATATTTATCTGGAAAGAATTGCTTGAAGTTGATCATGAAACTATATATACAGCAGCCACGAATAAAAATTGCTTCTGAAGGAGAAGAAATCGCATGGCCAAAATGCTTAAAGATACACTTAAGACCATTGAATCATACAAGACCCAGAGCCCCCATTATGAGGAGCTGCTCGCTATCCTGGAAGAAATTCTCATCCTCCGGGAAGAATACCGGCGTAAGATGCCGGAGAGTATCTTTCCCGTCGACGAACGTCTCATCAGCTCAAAAATGGAAGGCGGGCTGCCGCTAATTGACCTGTCTCAGGGGGATTATGATCTGACCCAACCACAGGCCTATTTCCTCGATCTTCTCCAAATAGCTGAAAAGCGAGCCCCCGGCGAGACCAAAGAGCTGGCCGGTAAAATCAAGAGCGGCGAAGAGGATTTCAAGGAAATGCTGCTCAGTGCTTTTTACGGTGAGCAAGAGGACGAAGAAGGGGAAAGAGGAGAAGAGGACGAAACCTTCGACCTGATTGATCTATTCCTTGAAGAATGCCTCCGGCCATCGTTTGAAAAGGTTGTGTCCGGTTACGGAGACGTTGTTCTCAAGTCAAAGTGGTCGGAGGGGTACTGCCCCGTTTGCGGCAAAGAACCTAAAATCGGCAAAATAAAAGAGGAAGAGGGAACGCGCTTCCTCTTCTGCAATCAATGCGGTATCGAATGGCCCTTCCTGCGGATCAAATGTCCTTTCTGCGGCAACGAGGAACAGCAGACCCTGGCCTATTTTACCGTCGAAGATGACGAGCGGTATCGCGTGGATGTATGCAACGAATGTAAACGCTATATCAAAATCGTAGATTTCCGGGAAACGAAAGAAGAGCCAAACCTCGACATCGAAGACATCACAACCCTGCATCTGGACATCCTGGCAACAGAAGAAGGTTACGACTGATAAACTTTGAAAAATAACGATATAGGAGAGGTCATTCGTCTCTTGCAGGCGAACATATTGGACGACGACCTCCCCATTGTTTCCCAGTTAGCCGCAGGAAATTACGATCCTTACGCCCTGCTCGTCTCTACGCTTCTCAGCCTGCGCACCAAGGATGAAGTCACTGCCGTCGCAACGGAGCGCCTGCTGAACCTGGCCCGCAGCCCGCATAATATGCTGGAGTTGCCCGAAGAGACGATCATAAAGGCCATCTATCCCGTCGGTTTCTATCGTAACAAGGCACGGACCATCAGGGAAATCAGCCGTACCCTGCTTGAAAAATACCAGGGCTTGGTGCCCGATACCATCGAAGAGCTCCTGAAGCTCAAGGGCGTCGGCAGGAAAACAGCCAATCTGGTTATTTCTCTGGGATTCGACAAGGATGGCATTTGTGTGGATACCCATGTGCACCGGATCTCGAATCGTCTGGGGTATGTGACGACGAAAACCCCCGAGAAAACGGAAGCTGTGCTCCGGGAAAAACTCCCGAAAAGGTTCTGGAAAATATATAATACCCTGATGGTGGCCTTCGGCCAGAAGATATGCCGACCTATTTCACCGCGGTGCAGTTCCTGCCCTGTCCACAGGTTCTGTGACCGGGCAGGTGTGACAAAGAGTCGTTAAGGAACTGTCACCACCCTCAGGGTTTGTCGCAAAATAAGTGTGACAAACCCTGAGGGAAATTCGAGTTGACTAAATCCCATTATGCAGCTATAGAGGCCCCGGCCTGTCGAAGCTTGAAAACTATGCCATTGCGAATGGCTGAATATACGGGAGGACTATTATGGGCATTAAAGTCGCGATCAATGGTTTCGGGAGAGTAGGTCGTTATCTGGTCAGGGCCTGTTACGGTCGTAACGATATTGATATCGTCGCCATCAATTCCAGGGCAAAACCGGAAATCCTCTCTCACCTGCTGAAATACGACTCCGTTCACGGAATTTTTACAGCGAAAATCACTACCGAAGATAATTATCTCATCATCGATGGCAAGAAAATCCTCATCACTCAGGTCACATCCACCCTGTCGGAGCTTCCCTGGGCAAGGATGGGCGTCGATATCGTCCTTGAATCAACGGGTAATTTCCGGAAGAAGGATGATGTGACCGGGCATTTAGCGGCGGGAGCGAAAAAAATCATCATCGCCGCCCCGGGAAAGGGCATTGACGGGACCTTTGTCATGGGCGTTAATGAGCACACCTACGACAACAAGAAGCATCACATCATCTCCAATGCTTCATGCACAACCAACTGTCTGGCCCCGATCGTCAAGGTTCTCCACGACGAATTCACCGTCGTCCGGGCCTTTATGACCACCGTACATGCCTATACCATGGATCAGCGTCTCCTCGACGGATCCCACAAGGATCTCCGCAGGGGGAGGGCGGCGGCCCTCTCTATCGTCCCCACATCCACCGGAGCAGCCAGAGCGGTTACTGAGGTTATTCCTGAACTGAAAGGGAAAATGGATGGCATTTCGTTACGCGTTCCCACCCCCAATGTGTCCATTGTCGATCTGGCCGCCGAGTTAAATAAGAATGTGACCATTGCCGATGTAAACGGCGCCCTGAAGACAGCATCGGAAGGAAAGATGAAAAACATCCTGGCCTATTGCGAAGAAGAGCTCGTATCCGTCGATTTCACCAGCAGCCCCTATTCTTCCATAGTAGATGCGCCCCTGACAAACGTCCTCGACGGTAATTTCGTCAAGGTCTTTGCATGGTACGACAACGAAAGCGGTTATGCCTGCCGGATGCGGGATCTGGCCCTCTATATCGGTAAACAACTGTAGGATAAAAAAGCAGGATGCAGTCATTGATCGTCGGCAATTGGAAGATGTTCAAAACCGTTCGGGAGGCGGAACTTTTTGCCCGTCGTCTAGTCGCCGAGCTTGAGATTCCTCCCAGCCGTGAGGTGGTCATCGCACCGGCCTTCCCGGCCCTATACGCCGTAGCCGCCGTGCTCAGAGGATCGGCCATCAAGCTTGCCGCCCAGAATGTCAATGACCAGGTTCAGGGGGCGTTCACGGGGGAAGTATCGGCGGTAATGCTCATCGATGCGGGCTGTGAATATGTTATTATCGGCCATTCGGAGCGGCGCGCTTTCTTCGGGGAGACGGATGATCTAATCAACCGGAAGCTTTCCGCAGCCCTCGCCAGTGGACTGAGGCCTATCTTCTGTGTCGGGGAAACCCTTGCCGAAAGGGAACAGGGGGCAACCCTTACCGTCATCGCGGGGCAGATAAAAGAAGGGTTGAAGAATATCGATCTCGGTGATATAGGGAATATCGCCATTGCCTATGAGCCCGTCTGGGCTATAGGCACGGGGAAAACGGCCGCACCGGAACAGGCCCAGAAGGTACATGCCTTTATCCGTGACACTATGGAAAGTGTTTACGGAAAAGAGCTTGCCGGAAAACTCCGGATCGTATATGGAGGCAGTGTAAATTCCGGAAATATTGAGGAACTAATGTCGGAAAAGGATATTAACGGCGCGCTCGTGGGAGGAGCCAGTCTTGACATTGAGTCCTTTTCAGAGATCGTTAAATACAAAGAGGTCTAGAATAACATGCATACCATGATTATATTTTTACATATTACTATCTGTATTGCCCTTATCCTGGTCGTCCTGCTACAGGCCGGCAAGGGGGCAAATATGGGCGCGGTATTCGGAGGCTCAAGCCAGACTATCTTCGGAAGCAGCGGGCCGGGCACCTTCCTAGGTAAAGTTACTACCGGCATTGCCGTCTTCTTCATGCTGACTTCCCTTCTCCTTTCATATATGGCCGGGCAAAAGGGAAGTAACTTGATGAAGGCGACAGGCCGACCTGTTCCAGAAAGACAATTGCCCGCAGCGCCGGCTTCGCGACCTGCGGTTCCACAGGTTCCGGGGGTACAGCAGCCATTCGCAGCTGTACCGGTTCCATCAGGACAAGGACCTGCTGCCGCCAAAACGACGGGTTCTTCTCCCGCCCAGAAGGCGCCACAATCGGCTTCACAGCCTGTACCCGCAGCTCCTCAACCTGCTGCAAAGTAGAATCCTCTGCAAACTGAGGCCGCTTTTCATATTGACAAAAGCCGCTTGAGCATGTAGGGAGTGGAAAGGTGATCTTGCCAATATATGCCGAAGTGGTGGAACTTGGTAGACACGCTATCTTGAGGGGGTAGTGGGCTATGCTCGTGCCGGTTCAAGTCCGGCCTTCGGCACCATAATAAGCGCGGGGGGTTAGCTCAGACATGGGTTAACCCCCTTTTCGTTTGCCGCTGTTTGGCCGCGATCCGATAATTCATCACATAATTTGATAACTTGGTACGAGAGGTTGCAACATGAACAAACTGGAATCCCTGGCCTTCACCCGTATCTGCGCCTGCTTTACCCTTAGTTCCCTGGCGGGGAGCGATACCGCTGCCGCTGTCGTCGCTCTGGCGGAGTTAGATGACATGATCGACGACTTCTATTCCGAGTATAAGGAACTCGTTTCGCCGGAGGAATATGAAGGGGCAAAGAAAAATCCCGACAGCTTCATCGCCCTCATTGACCGGGCGCACCGTCATTACGCCAATCTTGAGAGTAACGGCAAATAATCCTCCCGAACCATTCATAATGGACAGTGACAAATACCGGATCATTCCATAACCACAAAAAGCGAGTCATGAAAGCGGAAGAGGCTTAATCAGCTTTATTATATTGCCGCTGACAACCTTTTCAAAGTCTTCGTTAGGCAGGTTCAGGTCCCGAACCTTGCGCAGCTCGCTGTAGGGAATGCCGAAGGGAAAATC
>JALNVY010000108.1 GCA_023231165.1 Syntrophales bacterium
CCTCCCTGACCACCCAGAAAAATGGGGGCCTGATTCAGCATGACTCCGCGGGGGACGTCACCGATCAGGGAAGCTGTAGCTTTATCCTGATTGGGGGTATAGTTGAAGTGAATGTAAGAACTGCCTACCTCACTGTGGTTCCTGCTGCTCGTCCCCCCGGCCATAAGGCAGTCACAGCAATTGATCAGGCTGCCGAGAGTGACAAATGGGAAAAGGATGGTCTGTTTCATCCCGACTGTATGGGCGCCGTTGGCTTCTTCTTCCACAAGGCAACCTTCGCGGAGGTGGGCACCGCTGCCCATACCGGCGTTCGCTAAAAATGTCGAGGTTGTATAGAACCCGCCTTTAAGTTCCACATAGGGCCCCATCTGACAATTGACTACGGTTACGGGGGCTTCGATGCCCAATTTGACCCCCTTGGCAATAGATGTCTTTTCACCGTAAATCCTTGTTCCCGCGAAAAGGGACACGCCTTCGCCGGCAATCCTCTCAATGACGACTTCTTCGCCAATATCCACCATTTCAGGATTGGGAATGTACGCCCCTTTTTCGAGAAGCTGAATTATTTTAGTTCGCTGGATCATGGATGCTTATTGTTATTCAATCTTCCAGGTGTAGCTTCACCATTTTTTTTTGAAAGGTGTTACGATTGATCCCCAGATAATCGGCAGCCCGGCTCTTGACATTTTGGGATCTCTGCAGGGCGATTCTGAACAGGCAGCGCTCGACGATGGCCACGATATCTTCATGAAGTCTGCTTTTCCCGTTTCCCGAACCGCTCAGAATGGTAGCGATGTCCTCTAATTTCTGACCCAAGATATCCTCGGCAACGGCATGGAGTGAGGATAGCCCCTCGGCCTTATTTCTACAGGGTTTATCTCGTATTATGTCGTTCATACGTAGTGATCTTTCATGTTCTATGAGATGAATTTCAAATAAATGACACCGGACAGGACGACAGTGGCGACCCAAGCTGCAACGAGGTCAGAGAGATTTTTTGCCGGGTTGTCGATTTGCGCCCTGGCCTCCGCTTCGACTTCGATCTGCTCCGTGTCAAGATGGTTTACGATGTCCCGTACGAGGGGAGCAAAGGGTTCATAAGCGTTGGACAGGATATGAAATCCTTTCTTGGTTGTCAAGAGGATGTAGACCTTGCTTCGCAAGCTCAGGCAACCGACATGGGTGATGTCGCTCCAAAGGAGTTCCTTTATTTTCATCAACTTTTTAAGAGCGACGCCGCTGTCGGTGATCACGATTCTCCGGTTGATCGCCTCAATCAGGATCAGCAGAGAAACGATAAAAAAGCCGGCGAGGATGATTCTTTCCGTTACCGATCCTTTTACAGCCAAGGACAGCACCAGGAGGACGAAAAGGAGTGCGACGTCTATGCTCAGGGGAATGGTAAAGGACCGGCGAATGCGGTAAACGGCTTCAGGCATGGTCATTCTTCCCTGCTAAATGTTCCGCTTTTGCCGCCGCGCTTGGAGATCAGCCTGATGTCGGTAAGGATCATGTCCCGGTCGGCGGCTTTACACATATCATAGATGGTCAGGGCGGCGACGCTTACGGCGGTAAGGGCTTCCATTTCCACTCCCGTCCGACCCACGGTTTTCACCCTCGCTTCAATAGCGACTTCACCCCGGTCATGGTTACTTTGAAAGGAAATGTCGATTCCTGTCAATTCCAGGGGATGACACATGGGGATAAGATGTCCCGTTTCTTTCGCGGCCATGATCCCGGCGATTTTGGCAACGCCATAGACATCCCCCTTGGTGATTTTGCCGCTCTCCACGAGCGCCAGGGTATCCGGCTTCATGATGACCCTGCCCCGGGCCACCGCCTCCCTCATTGTCGGCGTCTTCCCGGTAACATCTACCATCCTGGCCTGACCGTATTCATCCAGGTGAGTTAACTTTGCCATAAATGTTTATCCTGATTGACGTGAACCTATCACAGCCTTTCCGTCCCGTCAAGATAGTTGAAAAAACTTCTGGTTTTCTATATATATTCACTTATCTTCAGCTCAGACTCAGGGAGTTGTGCCTCTGTCTAAATGTTTTCTGCTGAAGCAGGCCTATGCAAAGGGGTTCACAGAATGGGGAAGGTTTTGAATGATTGTTAAAATATTTGGCAGTTCGGTTATCGGTATTGAGGCATACCTGATTGACGTCGAGGTCGATACCTCGCCGGGGTTGCCCCAGTTCTCTACGGTGGGGCTTCCCGATGTCTCCGTGCGGGAGAGTCGGGACCGGATCAAGGCGGCAGTAAAAAATTCCGGCTACCCCTTTCCCCGGCATCATGTCACCGTCAATCTCGCTCCGGCGGATATCAAGAAGGAGGGAACGGGTTTTGACCTCCCCATTGCGGCAGGTATCCTGGCGGCGGAAGGAGTGGTCGGACCGGATATGCTTCACGACTATATCCTCCTGGGAGAACTTTCTCTGAACGGGCGGATCAAGGGGGTGAATGGAGCCCTGCCGGCGGCCTTTCAGGCGCAGGCTTCGGGGCTTCGGGGTATCATCCTGTCCCTCGACAATGCGCCGGAAGCGGCTATGGTTGCCGGTATTGAGGTCATCCCGGTGGAAAACCTCGCGGAGGTAGTGGAGTTTCTCAATGGCGCCATGGAAATCAAACCGATGCAACTGGATGTAGAGGCGATGTTTCAGGGGCCCTTGCATGAAGACCACGACTTCCGGGATGTCCAGGGACAGGATCAGGCCAAACGGGCGATGGAGATTGCCGCTGCGGGGGGGCACAATATTTTGATGCTCGGTCCCCCAGGGAGTGGGAAAACGATGCTGGCCCGGCGCCTGCCGTCCATCCTGCCTGCCCTTTCTTTCGCCGAGGCCGTCGAAGCGGCCAAGATCTATTCCGTCGCCGGTCTATTGAACAGAGGGGAGGTCATGATCAGGCAGCGCCCTTTCCGATCGCCCCATCATACCATCTCCGACGCCGGACTAATCGGCGGCGGCCAGACCCCCAAACCGGGAGAGATCAGTCTGGCCCATCATGGTGTTCTTTTTTTAGATGAATTGCCGGAATTCAAAAAGAATGTTCTTGAGGCCCTGCGGCAGCCCCTGGAAGAGGGAACGGTGACGATTGCCCGCTCGGCCATGACGGTGACCTATCCGGCGCGTTTTCTTTTCGTGGCGGCGATGAATCCCTGTCCATGCGGGTATTATGGCGCTGCCCATCGGACTTGCCGTTGCAGTTCCCAGCAGATCCGCCAGTATCAGGGAAGGATTTCCGGCCCCCTCCTGGACCGGATCGATCTCCACATCGAGGTTCCCGCCTTGCGTTACCGCGAATTGACGGGCCGTTACCAGGGGGAGGACTCAGAAACTATCAGGGGAAGAATCGGCGGGGCGCGAGCCATTCAGCAGGCGCGTTTCGAGGCAAAGGTGGCGCCTTTCAATGCACGGATGTCCGATGGAGAGGTCAAACGCTATTGCGAAATCGATAGGGAGTCCCAGAAGTTGCTGGAAATGGCCATGGAGAAGCTGGGTCTTAGCGCCCGGGCCTATAAGCGGATACTGAAGGTGTCCCGGACGATCGCCGACCTTGATAGCCAGCCGTTCATTCAGGTTTCCCACGTTGCCGAGGCCATCCAGTATAGAAGCCTTGATAGAAAACTTGTTTAATGATAGGAGAACAAATATCTCTTAAATAATTACGGGGGGGGTAGATAATTATATGGAAATCAGTATTGTTCCGGCCGATCCGGGAAAGAGAAAGCCCAAGCCGACGGATGAGTCAAAGCTAGGGTTTGGGAAAATTTTAACCGATCACATGTTTACCATGCCATATCATGCCGACAAGGGGTGGTATGATCCCGTGATCAGACCCTATGAAAGTCTTCCCCTCGATCCGGCGGCCATGTGTCTCCATTACGGGCAGTTGATCTTTGAAGGGATGAAGGCCTACCGGGGGAAAGGGGGAGAGATAAATCTCTTCCGGCCCATGGAAAACATCAAGCGCATGAATGACTCGGCGAAGCGCCTATGCATGCCGACCCTGGATCCGAATTTATATTTGGAGGCCCTGAAAAAGCTCGTCCTCCTCGAGCAGGACTGGATTCCCCGGAGCAGCGGCGCCGCACTTTACATCCGACCAACGATGATTGCGACCGAAGCGGCCCTGGGCGTCCATCCCGCCAATGCCTATCTCTTCTATATTATTGTGGGACCGGTGGGGGCATACTATCCCGAAGGTTTCAGCCCGACAAAGATATACGTTGTGGAGGAATATATCCGTTCTGCTCCCGGGGGCATTGGCCATTGCAAGGCGGCCGCGAACTATGCGGCAAGCCTGATGGCCAGTACCATAGCCGTCGAGAAGGGTTACACCCAGGTCCTCTGGTTGGACGCCGTCACGAGAAAATATGTGGAAGAAGTGGGAACGAGCAATATCTTTTTTGTCATTGACGACGAACTGATCACGCCGCCCCTGGCAGGAACAATTCTTCCCGGCGTCACCCGCGATTCCGTTCTTCAGATCGCCCGGTCATGGGGACTGAAGGTTTCTGAACGGCCGCTGTCCATGGATGAGATCCTTGCCGCCTGTAGCAAGGGTATTATGAAAGAGGCCTTTGCCTCGGGAACGGCAGCCATCGTTTCCCCCATCGGCCAGATTTTTTACAGAGACAGGGAATATCCTATTAATAAAGGGAAAACAGGGACCCTGACCGAGAAACTTTACCGGGAAATACTTGAGATCCAGTATGGCGAAAAGGATGATCCTTTTGGCTGGCGCATGAAGATCGGATGAAGGGCAACACCGTTTATGGCCCTTTTTTCGGCCTCGTCAAGGATTAAAGATGATATTCCATAGACTTGCCCCGGCAATGCACAACCTTGTGGAAAACGCTGTTGATAACTATGTGCATAACTTGCCTAAGTCTGTAGATGTCACGATTTTATATCGGATTGCCGCTATTTTGGGCAGTGTTAAAGTATAGTTAAATCAAATACTTATGTATGTGCCGAGGATTTTCTGCGAGTTAGGCCCCGCCCGTGTAAGATATGCACATAGATAAAAAAGTGGCACGACTTTTGACTGAGGGATCGGGGCAGTCATGGAGGTTAGGGATGTATCGGAATTCGTATCTATTTGTCATCATAATCGGAATTTTAATGGGTCTGACCTGTCTTGCCAGGGGGACGGTCCAGGCCGAAAGCCTCTCTCTGGAACAGATAGCTAACGGACTCCAGGGGACGTATGAGAAGACCACCGATTTCAAGGCCCGTTTTATTCAGGAGGTTACGCTGGCGTCGGTAAACCGGAAGGAACGGGAGGAGGGGACAGTTTACTATAAACCCCCGCAAAGGATGCTCTGGGATTATACAAAGCCCAAAGTCAAAAAACTGATTATCAATCCGACTAAGGCTTATCTTTATGTGCCCCAAGATAAGGCGGTTTATGTGCAGGATACTGGTAAACTATTGAAATCACAGATACTTGTGCGCTTATTGAACGGTCTCGGAAAGCTTACTGAGGATTTTAATCTGGCCTTTGTCAATGCCAAGGAACCAACGGATGAGGGAGGGCATTATCTCCTATCCCTGACGCCCAAAAAAGGTGATCTGGGAGTCGACAGGATTCTGGTGACGATTCATAAAGACGATTTTACCATTATCCAGTGTCAGTTTTCCGATGTGTACGGAAACCGGACGGCCGTCTCCTTCCGCAACATAGTAATTAACAACAATCTACCTGATAAACTATTCCAGTTCAAGCCACCCCCTAAGGTGGAGGTCTATCCCATGCCGTAAGATCAAGGAGGAAATATGGGAGGAATTCTGGAAATATCTCATCTCGATATAGGTCCCGTGACCTCAGGTGGCGAAGAGTCGAATCTCCCTCTGGCTCTCCAGCGCGAATGGCTCGACGTCAACGGCCGGGGAGGGTATGCTTCAAGTACCCTTCTGAACTGTCACACCCGGAAGTATCACGGTCTCCTCGTTGCCCGGCTCGCTACGCCTCCCGGGCGCTATGTCCTTCTGTCCAAATTTGAAGACATCTTCTCATGTGGGGCTCGTCAGTACCCTTTGACCTGCCATCAGTATCCCCATAACTTCTTTCCGGAAGACTACCGCTTTCTGAAAACATTTCAGCAGGATGTGTACCCCGAATTCATTTATGAAGGGGACGGCATTCGCATCCGGAAATCCCTGATGATGGCGGCGGAAGAGGATTGCCTGCTGGTTCGCTACGATCTCGATGATTGTCCCGCCCGGGGGGTCCTGCGCCTGCGACCTTTCCTGGCCTTCCGGGATCATCATCGCCTGACCAGGGAGAATCCATTCCTGCGGGCGAAAATCACAACCGTTAAAAATGGTTTTTCCATCCGTCCTTACGCCGGTATGCCCCCGCTCGTCATCCAGACGAATATCAAACCGGACTGGCAAGAACAGCCTTTCTGGTATCATGCCTTTGAATATGCCGAGGAAGCGGTGCGGGGTTATGAGCATCACGAGGACCTCTACAGCCCCGGTATTCTTGAAATTACCCTGCGGAGAGGGAAAACAGTGATCGTTTCGGTATCCCTGGCGCCTTTTTATGGCCGCCTGAGCAAGAAGTGGGACGACGAGGAGCGCCGGAGGCGAAAGCTCGTGCAACAAGATGGAGTAACGGCCGGGACTTTGGGAATGGCAGTGCCGGAACTGCCTGCCCAGGATCATCATGGAGAAGGTGCGGCGATTTCCGGTGGCGAGGGAGTAGCTACGACGATTTCCCCGGACGAGGGAGAAGATCAGCGACTGCTCCGGTTGCTGCTCCGGGCGGGGAGGCAGTTTATCGTCAGAAATCCGGAGGACCGTCCGGCGATTATCGCCGGTTATCCCTGGTTTGGGGAATGGGGTCGGGATACCCTGATTTCCCTGCCGGGACTCACCTTCTGTTGCGGCCGCATTCGAGAAGGGACGGATATCCTTACGCATTTGGCAAAATTTGAACGGCAGGGGCTACTTCCCAATGTCTTTTCCGAGGAAGACAAAATTCATGCCTACAACACCGTGGACGCCCCCCTCTGGTATTTCTGGGCCGTTCAGCAGTTGCTTAAATATACGGGCAATAATGAAGCCGTCTTGGAAAAAGACATCTGGCCGACCCTGAAAAACATCCTGCGCCAGTTCCTCCATGGAACCACCTTCAATATCTACATGGACGACAACGGTCTCCTCCACGCCGGCGCAGAGGGACGGGCGCTGACCTGGATGGATGCCTGTATCGACAACCGGCCCGTAACCCCCCGCTGCGGCTATCCGGTCGAAATCAACGCCCTCTGGTACAATGCCGTCTGTTTCGCCGCCGAGTTGGCCGCCCGTTTCGGGGATCAGGAGTTCTACTTTCAGGAGTTGATCCCCAGTATCCGCCAATCGTTTCAGAAAACATTCTGGATTGAGGAAGGCGCATATCTCGGGGATGTCTATCATGATGGTCAACTGGACCGCTCCATCCGCCCGAATCAGATTTTTGCCGTCTCCCTGCCCCACTCACCTCTGGAAACCGATCAGGCGCGCCAGGTAGTTGAAAAGGTAAGAAACGAACTACTCACCCCGGTAGGTCTCCGCACCCTTTCTCCCCGGGACTACCAGTACCGGGGACGCTACGAGGGATCTTCCACTGCCCGGGATGAGGCCTACCACCAGGGAACGGTATGGCCATGGCTCCTCGGTCATTATGGCGAGGCCTGCCTCAAAGTCACCGCAGACAGGGAGGAAACAAACGGCACGCTGCGCCTTTATCTGCGAACATTTCTGCGCCGGCATTTCTTGGTGGCAGGCATCGGTTGCGTATCCGAGATCTTCGACGGGGACCCGCCCCACCGGCCCACCGGCTGCATCTCCCAGGCCTGGAGCGTGGCGGAACTAATCCGCTTATACACCCTCACACAATAACTCGTCGATAAAGATGGTCATTTCCATTGCAAATACATAATTGAGTCAAATTACTTATGTAGCCATAAGCACTGTGATATAAGATACTTATTAATTGCGAACGCTCTTTCCACACGGACCTATGCCGATGCAATCGGCGATACGATCTGATCATTGCGCCGTGGAGGATCATGTGCCGAGTTTCCGAAAACACAGTCTATGTGCTGTCTGTAATAGATTCCCGGCAGAATGTTGAGGACATTCTTCTCAGGAGAGTTACGGGCTTGAAATTGTGAATCTGTCAACA
>JALNVY010000109.1 GCA_023231165.1 Syntrophales bacterium
CACAAGATAATATTCCGGTGAACTTCATTGACATAAATCGTCCACTATGATTAGGAAAAACATAAATAGGAGCTGGATAATGAACACAGAAGTATTTCGCGAATATGACGTAAGAGGTCTTGTTGATAAAGATCTTACTTCCGATTTTGTTTACCATCTCGGTCGTGCGATTGGAACATATGCCCGTCGCCATGGGGTAAAGACCATGACCGTGGGTAGAGACTGCCGGCTTAGCTCGGAAAGCTATGCCGAGACCATTGGCAGGGGTATCAGCGACACTGGCATTTCCATAATCGATATCGGCCTCTGCGCAACGCCGATGCTGTACTTTTCCATTCGTCATTTCCAGGTCGACGGCGGGATAATGGTGACGGGCAGCCATAATCCTCCCGATTTTAATGGTTTCAAAATCTGCATCGGGCCGGATACAATTTATGGCGACGACATTCAGGAACTGCGTAGGATTATGGAAAAAGGCAGCTATGATCCCGTCAGGGCCGGAGATGTCAGCGCCGGAGATATCACCCTCACCTATCAGGATTATCTTGTCCGGAACGTGGTTGTCCGTGAGGGCTTGAACATAGTTGTAGATGCCGGCAACGGTACCGGAGGTCTATTTGCACTTCCCATTTTCCGCCGCTTAGGCTGTCGGATTACAGAACTCTATTGCGAACCCGACGGACATTTCCCCAACCACCATCCGGATCCGACCGTCCCTGAAAACCTCAAGGAACTCATCTCGCTAGTAAAGGAAAAGAAGGCCGATGCGGGCATCGCCTTCGACGGAGACGCAGATCGACTCGGCATAATCACCGATCAGGGCAACATCCTTTGGGGAGACGAGATATTACTGCTTTTCTCACGATCCATTCTCAAGAAGAATCCTGGCGCCGCAATCATCGGTGAAGTAAAATGTTCCCAAACACTATATGACGATATAGCGAAGAACGGCGGCAGGGCCATCATGTGGAAAGCCGGCCATTCGCTGATCAAGGGCAAGATGAAGGAGGAACATGCCCTCCTGGCAGGAGAAATGAGTGGGCATCTCTTTTTCGCCGACCGCTATTTCGGCTATGATGATGCTATTTATGCTGCCATCCGCCTCCTTGAAATCTTATCTGATTCGGCAGGCAAGAAAATAAGTGACATTATGGCAGATGTACCCAGAACCTTTACGACTCCAGAAATTCGCATTGACTGCCCGGACGATATAAAATTCAGAGTTGTCGAAGCGGTAAAGGATCACTTTAGCAGGGAGTATCCAATTATCGATATTGATGGAGTAAGAATTACCTTTGCAGATGGATGGGGTCTTCTTCGCTCCTCAAATACACAGCCGGTTCTCGTGCTCAGGTTTGAGGCAATTTCAGATAAACGGTTACAGGAAATTCGAGATCTTATTGAAGGTGTGTTGAATAAAGTTTTACAGAGGCTTCTTCCTATCAAAAAGTAGTAATTCCAGTTCTAAATCAAAGCGATATCTTCGTCGGCATCGGCAATCGGCTCCTTGACGTGTGAAAAATGCGCCTGCGTCGCCTCTGCCTTGCCACCTTGATTTCATCTTTGATTTAGAACCGGAATGAATTCTACTATTCCAGAACGATAATCTGACCTTCCTTGAGAGTAGTGTTTTCCCCCTTCATATTATTCAGTTCCCGCAGACGAGAAAGTTCCATCTCGTGATTTTTGGCAATGCGAGTGAGGCTATCTCCTTTCTTGACCACATAGTTATTATCGTTCTTTTTTCCTTCCGAAGTTGTTTTTGTTGATTTTGTGCCTTTGACCCTTTTTTTCGAACTTTTCACATCGCTTGAAGATGTTTCTGCACTGGCATTACCGCTGGCGGGCCTGGCAAGCTTGATTACTTCCCCTGCTTTTACGGTGTCCTTTTTCATCCGGTTGGTTTCTTTTATTGCTAGAACCGTTGTGTTGTTCTTTTTCGCAATGGAAGCAAGGGTATCGCCCTTCTTTACCTTATAGCTAATGAACTCTCCTCTGCCCGTTTTTTTCTTCCCTTCTTCGGAAGCAGCGCTATAAGAAACCTTCTTTGTTACTTTGGCGCTGCGGATGGGAATAGAAAGGTACTGTCCTGCTTTTACACTGCTTTTTGCCGAAAGGTGATTATGAGTTCTTATCGATTGTGGAGAGGTGCGATACTTTTTCGCTATCGATCCGATAGATTCTCCACGCTTCACACGATGGGCAATAACAACTGGTCGGGACTTTGGCGTCGGAACGGGTTTTTCCCAATGGGGAATTGTATCGGCTACACTTGCATATTTCCCGGCCATATCCGTGGGAACTTTCAGGGAATATTCCTTCTCCGGTGTTATCTTGTGGCGTAATTCCGGATTGAGTTGCCCCAGAGTCTCTTCCGAGACGTTCATATACTGGGCAATGTCCTGCAGCCGCATGGATTTATTTGTCTTGACGACCTCATAACCAGGACCTGATCCTTGCTTAACCATGAGAGTTCCCAAATCCATGCCATACTTTTTGGGGTCCCTGACAATGTGGAGGGTCGCCAGAAAACGGGGCACATACCGCGCGGTTTCATAGGGCAATTGATGGTAGAGATCCCAGAAACGGTCCAGATAGTTGATGTGCTGCTTTGAGATCATCCGGAGGACCCTGTTCTCGCCACAGTTGTATCCGGCCAGAACCGTCAGCCAGTCCCCAAACATCCCGTGGAGGTCTCTGAGGTAGGCTATAGCAGCTCGGGTCGATTTCTCGGGATCCATCCGCTCGTCGATCCATTGATCCCTCTCGAGACCGTATTTATAACCCGTAGAAGGGATAAACTGCCATAATCCCAGAGCCCGGGCGCTCGACAGGGCGCTGATCTTAAAGCCACTTTCCACCAGTGGCAGCCATGACAACTCCTCCGGAAGTCCCAGCTTCTTCAATTCCTTAACAATATCAGGCCGGTATAGTCCGGAGCGCTGATAGGAAGAGATAAAAAAGCTGCGTTCTCCCGTCTGGAAGGATCTTATCTCTTTTTCCACATCGGCATTAATGATTATCGGGATTTCACCCCTTTTTCCCTTTGCTGTTGTTTGCATCCCGCTGTATATAGAAAGGATTCGCTTGGAAATCAGGAGGCGGAGATCATCCTTCTGCCTGGCAATTTCGGGATCGCCATTTGTATCCAGAATCAGGGCATATGCCTGATCGAGCATTTCCAAGGCGCTTTCACTATCTCCCTTGACCCAGTAGTCATGAGATTCAGAAAGGAGCCGCAACGCCGCATCCATCATATCTTGTTCCTGCTGGACCTCTCCATTTTTGGATTTGGATTCAGATTGAGCTGCTTTCACGGGCTTCTTTTCTTCGGAAGCCACGATAACGGCATTGGAAGGAGAATTTACTGATTTTTTCTCTTCTTTCTGCCCCGTTTTAACGACACCTTCCTGAGAAGGGTTGCTCTCTTTAGAGTCCCCCCCATATAGATGTGAGCCATCGACCAATGGAAAAATCAGGACAAACAGAAAAATCATGGGATAGATTATTGTATGTCTTGCTCCTGTCATGCTTCAGAACTCCTTTCGCATTTCTGCATTTTACCGCGCTTTCCGTACCATAAATACACGTAACAGAAAATGTATTTATTTTTGTTCTCTGGTGCCGTCATTCACTAACCTGTGAATTCATCAGCAGGTAGGCTTCAATGAAGTCATCAATGTCACCGTCCAGGACCCTCGTGGCATTTCCGACTTCCAGATTTGTCCGATGGTCCTTGATCATCTTGTAAGGGTGAAGGACATAGGAACGGATCTGACTGCCCCAAGCGATATCTTTCTTCGTCCTGTTGACTTCATCCCTTCTTTCATTCTGTTCCCGAAGTTTCATTTCATAAATCCGTGATTTGAGATATTTCATGGCCATCGATTTGTTCTTGTGCTGGGATCTCTCGTTCTGGCATTGGACCACAATACCCGTCGGAAGGTGGGTGAGCCTGACAGCAGAGTCAGTTTTATTCACATGCTGCCCGCCGGCGCCTGAGGACCGGTAGGTATCGATCCGCAGATCATTTTCATCAATGTCAACCACGATGCCATCATCAACTTCCGGGTAGACAAAGACTGACGCGAAAGAGGTATGCCTCCGGGCGCCGGCGTCAAAGGGTGAAATACGGACCAAACGGTGAATGCCCACCTCCGCCTTGGCATAACCGTATGCGTAGTCTCCTTCAATAGTCACGGAAACGCTTTTGACGCCGGCCTCATCCCCGGGAAGATAATCAATGATCGTTGCCTTGAAACCTTTTCGCTCTACCCAGCGAAGATACATCCTCAGGAGTATCTCCGTCCAGTCTTGGGCTTCCGTTCCCCCCGCCCCGGCATGAATAGACATAATGGCGTGTAAATGGTCCTCCGGCGCTCCGAGCATCAGGCGCAACTCCTCTTTACGGATGACTTTTCCCAGCTTTAGGAGATCCCGTCCGACATCATCACGGGTCTCTTCATCGCCCTCAGTTATCGCCATCTCATACAGAAGCGCCAGATCATCGTATTGCCGCATCTGGACTTGCCAATGCTCAACCGCGTCTTTGAGTTTTGTCTGCTTTTTGAGAACCTCAGAAGCCTTTTCCGGATCTGTCCAAAAATCCTCTCGGGAGGCTGTTATCTCCAGTTCTCTGATTGTTTCTTCTTTTGCGGCGATGTCAAAGACATTCTCCGAGATGGTTCAATCGTTTACGCAAATCAACTATGTTTTCATGGATTCCTTCGATCATGACTTTTCCTCCTGATGGTTATTACTGTTGACAATATAATTAATGACATGACACACATATAAACAAATACATCTCCGTAAGCTGCATAAAAAGTGCTTCCCTTGCTGATGTGAACGTTGCCGTCCAGAAAAGCCTTCTCAAATAAAGCCGATGTGTTTGTCATCTTTCCCGTGGCGTCGATAAAGGCGCTGATTCCCGTATTGGCTGCCCGCACAACATCGAGACGATTCTCCACGGCCCGGAAAACCGTCATGGAAAGATGCTGATACGGCGCTGAGGTCTGTCCGAACCAGGCGTCATTAGTCAGATTGACGAGAAAATCCGCACCTTCCTGTTTATAAGCCCTGGCTGCCCCAGGAAAAATACCTTCATAGCAGATCAGCACACCGACTCGGTAAGGTCCGAACGTCAGGGGGCGATAGCCCGGTCCGGTTCCAAAATCCCCTATCCCTTCCACCAGTTTATTGATGAAAGGGAAAAAGCTCCGAAGCGGGACATATTCCCCGTAGGGAACCAGATGAACCTTGTCGTACCTCCCCATGATCGTCCCTTCCGGTGAAAGGAGGACGGCGCTGTTGAACAACGTGATGTTTTTTTCCTGCCGGTCATAGGTCGGGCTGCCGAAAAGGAGCCAGGACCTGGATTGTTTTACAAATCCGACAACTACTCGTTGCAGATCGTTGACATCCTGAAAAAAGGCAGGAAACGCCGTTTCCGGCCATACGATCAGATCCGGCTTGGACAGCTTTTTCTGCATGGAAAGGGCGGTGTGGATTTCTATCGTCTCCCGTTGATACTGGGGGTTCCACTTGACACTCTGGTCGATATTGCCCTGGGCAATCCGGACAGCGACTTTCGGGGCCGCCGTCATTTGTCTGCCGATCTCCTGAATGCGAAAGATACCGTAGCCGTAAACCATCAAAAATATCCCGGCTACGACCAGAATCTTGGCAAAAATCATCTTTTTTGTACCGGGGACAAACAGAACATCGTAGATCATGGCATTGATCAGTACGATAAAGAATGTCACGCCATAGACGCCGGTAATGTCGGCGATCTGAATAAGGGGCAACTGGAGATACTGGGAATATCCAAGATTTTCCCAGGGGAAACCGGTCAAAAGGTGAGATTTCACATATTCCAGACAGGTCCAGAGTAGCGGCGCCGCCATCCATATGGGAACCTCTCTCTTCCGGAAATAGATTACGGCGGCGGCAAAAAGCCCTGTATAGAGACTCAGGTAGGCAGATAACAGAAGCATTGCGGCAATTCCGACGGGATAGGGCAGATAGCCGTAATTGACGACAACGTGGGTGATCCAGTACATAATCCCCACTTGCGCGGTCAAACCGGTAACGAGACCCAGCATCAAACCTTGGGTGAGCGTCTTTTCTCCCCGCAGGGCATAAAAGAGAGGCACCAGACTCACCCATGCAAGGAGGCCCGTCCCGAATTTCGGAAAGGACAGGATCAGCAGCCATCCTGATCCCAAGGCCAGCATGAGATCATTAATTTCAAGTATCCTGAAATTAATCTTATTCATCCGGCTCAAGCTTATCCCCTTCGGATGTTTCCGGTTTTCTGAGCATCCGTACTTTTTTTATCGTCCGTTCGTCCGCCGCAGCGATGACCATTTCGAAATCGTCCACAGTCACTGTTTCACCCGTGGCCGGTATCCTCTTGATCGCGTTCAGGATCAGTCCCCCCAGCGTCTCGTACTTCCCCTCCCCAAACGTGACGCCAAAGTGTTCCTCAAGCTGCTCAATTTCCACCCTTCCGTCTACCAGGGTATATCCGTCCGGCTGATCGACGATCCCCAACTCCTCGGTGTCATGCTCATCGTGAATCTCTCCGACAATCTCCTCGATCAGATCCTCCAGGGTCACCAGGCCGGATGTCCCTCCATATTCATCAATGACAATGGCCATATGATACTTTTTCTGTTTGAGTTCATGGAGGAGTTGACTGATATTTTTTGTTTCGGGAATGTAATAGGGCTTGCGCAATATTGATAGAAAATCTTTTCCCGTAACCGGTTTAGACCAGAATTTAAGAAGATCCTTCACATTGACCACGCCGATGATATGGTCGATGTTTTCCCGATAAACAGGCATGCGGGTATGGCCGTGCCGGCAAATGAGTTCCATAATTTCCTCGATCTTTGCCCCGGCGCTGATCGCCACAATTTGAGTTCTGGGGATCATAACCTCACGGGCGATGGTATCCCTGAATTCAAGGATACTCTGAATCATCTCCCCTGACTGAGGATCGATCAGACCTTCCTCTTCGCCGGCGTCGATGATAGCCTGAATTTCGTCCTCCAGACGTGAGACATCGCGTTCTTTAAACAATTTTTTCAGCAGGGATAACAGACTTTTTCCCACTTCCCCCGGCTCCTTAGGCACTGACTATAATCCCCGCGCATACTCGGGTCTTAATATTTCCTGATTGCCTGTCGCAATCACCTTTTGAATCAAGGCTACTGTCTTTTCCTTCTCTTCCGGCAATCTGGCGCGGACGGGCAGGTAGTTCGAGGCGTGATTGGAAGTGAAGTAACAATTTGTAAATCGGGACTGAGCGATCATCATCCCCAATTCGTTGAGAAAACCAAATGTATCTGGAAGGATAAAACGGCCTGCGGCATGATCTTCATAAAGGGTTGTCCCGGGGACAAGCATCAATGTGAGGGCTCCTGCATAATCCGGATCGATATCGGTCAGAATCCGGGCCGTATCCACGGCATGGGCGCCACTCCTCTCGATGCCTCCCAGACCCAGGATAACCGTTGCGGACAAGCTGATACCTGCTTCCTTGACCCGGCGTCCCGCCTCAACCGTCTGCTCATAAGTTACCCCTTTCCGGATGTCCCTGAGTATTTCGGCATTACCGCTTTCAACACCCAGATAAATGATGCCGATCCCCAAGTTCCTCAATTCCCGGAGTTCTTCAGGTGTTTTCCTGATAATACTTTTGGCGTTTCCATAAAGTCCGATCCTCTTCACGCCCCGGATATGATCACCGATGAGCCGCAGGATCTCCACCAACCGCGTCTGTGGTATTATCAAGGCGTCACCGTCACAAAGAAATACCTTGTCCACCCGGCGATACCGGCCGGCTTCGAGAATATCTTCCATTATTTCTTCGGTGGTTTTGATCCGGAATTTTTTTTCTTTATACGTCGGACAGAAGGTACACCGATTATGGGAACATCCGACGGTGACCTGCAAAAGTAGGCTGTAGGCCTCACTTGGTGGCCTGATAATGATTCCTTCGTACTTCATAATCCTTATAAAGCAATAAAAAAGGGGTTAACCGTATCGGCCAACCCCTGAAGTATTTGGCGGGGCCGAAGGGACTCGAACCCTCGCCCTCCGGCGTGACAGGCCGGCGTTATAACCAACTTAACTACGACCCCGTTTTTTTCTTCCCAAAGCGAC
>JALNVY010000110.1 GCA_023231165.1 Syntrophales bacterium
ATCTGGACTGGACAGCCCCATCTGGAGGCCTGGGAGAATGTGGTCGAGAAAATGCTTCATCCTGCCGAAGAGGTATCCATTGCTATCGTCGGAAAATACGTGAATCTCACGGACTCCTATAAAAGCCTCAATGAGGCCCTTGTTCATGGCGGGATCGCCAACGATTGTCGGGTTAATCTGAAATTCGTCGATTCGGAAAAGATAGAAAAAGACGGCATCAATCATCAACTGGACGGTGCTGACGGCATTCTTGTTCCCGGGGGCTTCGGAGACCGGGGCATCGAAGGAATGATCCAGGCTGCCCATTATGCCCGGACCAACAAGGTCCCTTATTTCGGCATCTGTCTGGGGATGCAGATGGCCGTGGTGGAATACGCCCGTTATGTCTGTGGTATGGAAAGAGCCAACAGTTCGGAGTTTGACGAGGAAACGCCATATCCGGTTATTGATCTCCTTCCGGAACAAAAGATTGTCAAGGAAAAAGGGGCGACAATGCGCCTTGGCTCCTATCCCTGTACACTGAAGGAATCTTCCTTCGCCTTCGATGCCTACAGTGTCACGGAAATCGATGAACGGCACCGGCACCGCTATGAGTTCAATAATGATTTCAAGAGTGCGCTGATAGAAAATAATCTAAAAATTACCGGCGTTTCTCCCGATGGCCGTCTGGCGGAAATCATCGAACTCCCCGACCATCCGTGGTTTTTGGGATGCCAGTTCCATCCGGAGTTCAAGTCCCGGCCAACGGACCCCCATCCCCTTTTCCGGAAGTTCATCGAGGCTTCCCTTATCTATCACAGACAGAAAGCATAAGGAATACCGATACAAATTGATTGACTTAATAGATCGCCGGCGATACACACCGGCGATCTTTGTTAATATCGAAGGAGACTGTTTATGGGAAAACTGTTTGGGACAGACGGAATCAGAGGGGTGGCCAATGAATATCCCATGACGCCCGAAATGGCCCTGAATGTCGGAAAGGCGACTGCGCATTATTTCAAGCGCCGGGACCATCACCCTAAAATCATCATCGGCAAGGACACCAGGATTTCCGGTTACATGATCGAAAACGCCCTCGTCGCCGGAATCTGCTCCATGGGCGTCGATGCGATTCTGGTCGGGGTCATGCCGACACCGGGGATTGCCTTTCTCACCCAAAGCATGCGGGCCGATGCCGGCATCGTCATCTCGGCATCCCACAACCCCTATCAGGATAACGGCATCAAGATCTTTTCCAGCGACGGCTATAAACTCCCCGATGAAACAGAACTGGAGATCGAAGAACTGATCTTCCGGAACAACATGCATAGTCTTCATCCCTCATCCCACGAACTGGGCAAGGCCTACCGGATCGAAGGCGCCAGGGATCGTTACATAGTTTTTCTGAAAAGCACCTTTCCCAAGGAATTTACCCTCGAGGGTATGAAACTGGAACTGGATTGCGCCAACGGCGCCACCTATCGCGTTGCCCCCCAGACCTTCCTGGAACTGGGCGCGGACGTCACCACCCGCTTCGATCAGCCGAACGGATCGAACATCAACGATAAATGCGGTTCCCAGCACACGGAGATGCTGGTGGAAAAACTTCTGAAAAGGAATGCCGACGTGGGGTTTGCCTTTGACGGCGATGGCGACCGCCTCATCGCCGTTGATGAAAAAGGCAACGTCCTGACAGGGGATCACCTCATGGCCATCTGCGCCAAGGTAATGAAGAAAAAAGGGATTCTCACCAACAACTTGGTCGTTGCCACGGTAATGAGCAACCTTGGCCTCCTTCAGGCCTTTAAATCACTGGATATTGACATGGTCGCCGCCAAGGTGGGAGACCGGTACGTTCTTGAGGAGATGAAGGCCCGGGGAGCGTCCATCGGGGGCGAGCAGTCGGGGCACCTGATTTTTCTCCATGATCATACGACCGGGGACGGTATCATGACCGCCCTGCAGGTCCTTATCGCCATGCAGGAAGAAAAGAAACCCCTCTCCGAGTTGGCGAAGGTAATGGCGGTTTTCCCCCAGAAATTGATCAACATCGATGTAAAATCAAAACCGGATATTGAAACCATCCCCGAAATTGTCCAGGCAATCAAGGTTGTGGAAGATATTCTGGGAGAAAAAGGACGGGTCCTGGTACGCTATTCGGGAACCCAGAACATGTGCCGAGTCATGGTGGAAGGACCGACGGATGAGGAAACGGAGCGACATTGCCGGCAAGTAGCGGAAGTAGTAAAAGCGGCGATAGGATAGAAATCAGGTAACAGAGAAATAGATGCAGGCATTACAAGAAAACCGGGCCCCTGTTATCGCCGTCGGCAGCGGGGCCGTTGAAAATATCCTTCTATGCGACGGCGTGTTCCAGTTGGGCAGAAAACATATCGTGGAACAGGAAGAAAGTCTGGGGGGAAGCGGCTTGAACTACGCCCTCCGGCTTCTTGCCGTCGGCATGGAAGTCTTGCCCATCCTGCCCGTCGGCGATGATCCGTTGGGGCATTTGATCCGGGAAAGCATCCTCGCCGCCGTAGAAAAAGTTCCCGGCCCGAAACATCTGCAAAAGTTCCTGGCCCCCCGTCAATTTTTCGTACCCAAAGTCAGAACCCCCCGTTCTACAATCCTTGTCAATCAGCTTCAGACTACCGTCTTCTCGGAAAAATTTTTCGAAGGTAAAAACTTCCGGCGCCATCTGGAAAAACGCTTCCAAGATATTGAAGAGCGCCTCGGGATCAAGCCGGGCGCGGTTATGATCGGCCATATCTACAGCGACAAGAGCAACGGCCATCCTCATGTGCCTGGCGAATGCACCCGATATATCATCGACCACTGGCAGGGAAAAGCGCCTATTTTCCTGAATCTTGGTCATAGTCAGATCGAACTGGGCATCGAGTTCTGGGAAGAAGCCTTCCGACAGGCGACGGTCATCCAGATGAATATCTGGGAATACAAAAATCTGATGAAAAAGGAAGAGCGTCTCCCCTCTCTGCGGGAGATCATCAACTGGTTTACGGACCGAAAGATCAACGGCGTAATCAGCATGGGCCGTTTCGGCGCCCTGGGCACTTATGGCGACGGGAAGGACGGCCTCATCTATGGCCAGTCCCTCCTTCCCCCGGAAATGGTTATGGATACCACGGGAGCTGGCGACGCTTTTGCCGCCGGCCTTGCCGCGGCTCTGATAGGGAAAAAGGGATTCACCTTCCTTGATTTCCATAATGCCATAGCGGAAGCCGGCATCTGGGCATCCTTCGCCTGCACGACCTACGGCGGCTCCGGCTCTTGCCCAGATAAACCGTCCCTGGAAACCTTCTTGCGGGAAATTGGCGGAGATTATCTGAAGCCGGTCAGGATTATCAAGAAAGAATCGGCCGGGCCGATGCTCGACATGATGGATCGCCTGTACCGCTGACACCACATGATTACTACCTTATCCCGATTTAGAATCGAAATTGTTTTATCCTGCTGACATCCCCGCCTGCCGGAGCAGGGCTTCGAGGTAACGGGATTTCACCTGTTCACTGGCCATGAGCTGCTTGACCGGCGGGAGCTTAAGGATAGTCCCCAGGATGGCCGCCATGAACCGGTGGCTCATGAGGGCATGATTGTCGAAAATGAGGTTCTGAAGCTTCCCCCGCTCGATAGCCATAACGACGGCCTGGTGGACAGCGTTCAGAGGCGGGATAACTCGCTGCGGACGCTCTTTCAGGGCAATGGCGCCGTCGGGACATTCCCGGACGCAAAGCCCGCAACCCAGGCAGATCTCTTCGTTGAGATAGGCTTTTTTACGTTTTGGTTTACGGGGGTCGTTGGCCGTCACTAGGCTCATGGCCGCGACGGGACAGACTGAAACGCAACGGCCGCAACCCTTGCACTTTTCATTCTGCGCATCGGGCTCCAAAGTCGGCAGATAGTTGGTCGTATGAATGGGATGCATCAGGCCAAACCTCCGGGCCGACGCCATTGCCTCGCAGCAACAGCCGCAACAGTTGCAGATGAAGCCGATCCCCTCCCGGACGTTGGAGCCGAACTGCACGAGCTTATGATCCCAGGCGGCCTGGAGTAGGTCCAGACATTCCTCCTTGCTCACGGAGCGGGCATGGTGGTGCTTGATCAGGGCTTGGGCAGGGTCATTGAAGGTCATGCAGATCTCTTTGGGGGCGTCGCAGTCCCGGCCCAGATGGGCCATCTTGTGGCGGCAGTAACAGAGGCTGATGCCCCGGTGGGCTGCCGTTTTGATCACCTCCGTCGCCCGCTCGTAATCGAGGATGCACAGGCTGACGGCATCGGGTTCGGGGATGGCCGGCTCGTGAACGAAGATGCGCCCCACCTGGGTTTCCCCCGTCATGAAGAGGGCCTTGAGAAAATCGTCTTCCACGTGGACGTACTGATGAAGAAGCTCGCTCAGAGCCTTTTGGTCGATGTCTCCCCGGAGGCGCATCAGGGAAAATTCAAAAAACCCGATCATGGGCGGCGGCAGGATATAGGTCTGAACCCCGTCTTTTTCCACATCAAGCAGGATGGCCCGCTCCGCCAGGTCTTCAAGAATCTTCCGTGTTTCCACCTCTGAAAGCTTCCAGATCCGTGCTGCCCTCTTCACGGAGAAAGGACGGACAGGCAATTGGGAGACCATCGCCGCATCCCGCTCGCTGAAAAGAACCTTCAGGATCTTAAAGAGGGATTCCGAAGGCGTCGCCCCCTGGGAGAAGCGGTTGAGACGCTCAACGAGGCCGTTGTAACCTGTTTTTATAAGATGATGGCTCAATCAGAGACCTCCCGACGGGTAATTTAATTGTCGCCCCAGGCGCCAGCGACTTGGCGATCAGATAAAGCATAAAATATCAATCTACACAATAATGGATATCTCCTGTCACTGTTTTCCTTGACTAAGGGAAAGATTATTCTTATATTATCCTTGAAACGCACATCAGGGTAAATATGAAAGATCATCGGGAACCCCTTTTCCCTCGGAAATCATAAATCATGTATTCTTTGCCCATTGAGGTCATTGTCCTGCTGTTTCTCGTTTTGCTCAACGGGGCACTGTCCATGGCGGAGATGGCCCTGGTTTCCTCACGAAGAGCCAAACTGAAGGTCGAGGCGGAAAGCGGGAATGCAGGGGCTGAGAAGGCGTTGAGTATATCGGAGGAACCGGGAAGTTTTCTCTCTACCATCCAGATCGGCATCACCCTCATCGGTATCCTGTCCGGTGCCTATGGCGGCGTAACCATAGCAAAATCTCTAAGCGCCTATCTACAGCAGTTTTCAATTTTTCGTCCCTACAGCGAGACATTGGGACTTGCCCTGGTAGTCCTGGTGATCACCTATCTGTCTCTTGTCCTGGGAGAACTTGTCCCCAAGCGCCTGGCCCTTTTCAAAGCAGAGAGAATCGCCTCGCTGGCAGCCTTTCCGGTATATTACCTTTCCATCATCGCTTATCCCCTTGTCTGGCTTCTCAATGTCAGCTCCGAGCTGTTTTTGAAGGCATTGCGCATCAAGAAGCCGGAAAGTTCCGTGTCCGAGGAGGAAGTTAAGGTGCTTCTTGAAGAAGGAACAGAGGCCGGCATTTTTCATGCCATGGAACATGAGATCTTCCACCGGGCCTTCCATATCGACGACCTGGGGGTCAGGGATCTGATGACGCCCCGTCCGGACATCCTCTGGCTGGATGCGGAAAAGCCCTTTCCATACAATCTGGAGATCATCAGGTCTGGCCAGCACACCTGCTTCCCCGTGGGCAGGGGAAGTCTTGATCAGGTGATCGGGTTTCTCCATGTCAAGGATCTCCTGAAACAAGTCGCAGCATCGGGTGCGGAGGAACTGGACATGATCCCTCTGCTGAAAAGGCCCCTTTATTTCCCGGAAACAATAACAGCCTGGCAGGTCCTGGGGCAATTCAAGACCTCCCCCATCCACATCGCGATGGTGGTTGATGAATATGGAATCATTCAGGGAATGGTGACCATCAGTGATGTAATTCAGGCCATTGTGGGCGATATCCCCTCGATCAGCGAGGAAGAGGACAATCCCATTGTCCAGCGAGAGGACGGTTCCTGGCTCGTGGACGGCGCCTTGTCCATCGAAGACTTTAAAACCCATTTCCATATCGAGAGTCTTCCTGCCGAGGAAAAAGGCGACTTTCACACCCTCGGCGGCTTCATCATGTCCTATCTGGAACGTATACCCGGTGCGGGCGACCATTTTAACTGGCAGGAATGGCGTTTCGAGATCGTGGATATGGACGGTAACCGGATCGACAAGGTCTTGCTGAGTTCCACACTGGTATCTCCTGAAGAGGTTTTGCTTTGACAGGGATTTCCCGGTCATGTTAATATTAGGGTAAGCAGCGGCGTTGAACAACGGTTCATCTCTTCACCATTGGCAGTTTACCTGATCAAAACGAACGAGGGCAGCAAAATGAGAAGGGCCGTTATTGCTTCCACAGGATCTTACCTGCCGGAAGTGATTGTAACGAATGAAGAACTCACCCAGTTTTCCCGGGAAGCCCAATCCTTGATCGGCAAGAAGACCGGAGTCTTGGCACGACGCCACGCCGGGGAAAACCAGTGCACCTCCGATCTGGCCCTGGAGGCGGCCCGGACCTGCCTGGAAAAGATCAGTTTCCTCCCTGAAGATATCGAGGGAATCATCCTTTCGACATCTTCTCCCGATCGTATCCAGCCGGCCACGGCCACCAGGCTCCAGCACCTCCTTGGCGCCAAAAGGTCTTTTGCCTTTGATATCAATTCCGTCTGTTCGGGAAGCATTTATGGCCTCCACCTGGCCGACGCCCTTGTAAAATCCGGGCAGTACGGCAACATTCTTTTTGTCGCCGCGGAGGTCTATTCGAGATTTCTCAACAAAAAGGATTTTTCTACCTTTCCCTATTTCGGGGATGGGGCGGGGGCCGTCTTACTGCAAAGGAGAGACGATTCTTCCCGGGGCGTTCTTCATTCCTGCCTGGCCACCGACGGCAGCCGCAGTGAGACGATCTGCGTCCCCGGTGGCGGCGCCATGATGCCCTATGAGAAAATCAGCAACCCCCGGCTGGCTTATTTCCGCATGAAAGGAGAGGCTGTTTTAAATTTCACTCTTGACAAGGGTCCCGAGATAATCCGGCAGGTCGTTGCCGCAGCCGGCATAAATCTGGAAGATGTGAAATGTTTCATCTGTCACCAGGCGAACATCAATATCCTCCATGGGATCGCCGCTGACATCGGCGTTCCCTCCGAACGGTTCTATGTAAATCTGGACCGGTACGGCAACACAGCCAGCGCCTCCGTCCTCATTGCCCTCGATGAGGCCAGGGAGGAAGGGATCATTGGTGAGGATGATCTAGTCGTTACGGCCGCCTTCGGCGGTGGATTGTCCTGGGGGGCCAATCTTATCCGGATCTGATCCGAGGAAAATATAAAAGGAGGAAAGACGTGGCAGATACGCTTAAAAAACTCAAGGTGGGGATTGAAGACCTGTTTCCGGAGGTGGGAAGTATTACCGTCACCGGGGAGACACGCTTGGGGGATATTCCGGATTTCGACTCGATGGCGGCCGTTAATCTGCAAACCTTCATCGCAGAGAATTTTAATGTAGCCATTCCGCTGGATCTCCTTGGGGAAGATACAACCCTCAAAGATATCGTAGATTTCATCGAAAACCCCGGCAAGCTGGCCGCCGCAGAAAAACAAAGGCCATAATGATGGACCCCCTGGATATTTTGACGTCTTTCTGGAAGGTCCAGCACTCCTGCATGGACCGATCGGAAGAAATGAATCAGCAGGTTATCGATCTCTTCCAGCATCTGGAGGAGGCCACCCGGGAGGAATTCCCCCACCTCCTCTCCTCTGAACTGCCTGCGGAGGACAAGTCCGACGCCAGCGAGGTGTTTCTCGAATATATTAAAAGAAATGCAAAATTAAGCAGACGATTTCATTCCATTTTTAATGACTGGCTCAAGGGTCTGGTAGAAAGAAGCAAGGATCTTAACAATAAAGACCGGCAGCGGGCCCTCTTCTGGACCCAGCAGCTAATCAACGCTCTCGCACCAGCCAACTTTTTCTGGACAAACCCCCTGGCTATAAAAAAATTTATCGATACCGGCGGCGGCAGTC
>JALNVY010000111.1 GCA_023231165.1 Syntrophales bacterium
CTCTGTCTATTATTGGGCGGGGCAGAACCGGGAAGTGGACTTTGTCCTGGCCAGAGGCAAGGAATTGGTCGCCCTGGAAGTTGAAAGCAACCGGAGAAGGCAGACGGCGTCGGGCCTGGAGCTATTTTGCCATCTCTATCTGGTGCAGCGGCGGCATGTGATCGGACCGGCAGGCCTCCCCCTGGAGGCCTTTTTCCGGACGCCTCTGGCGGACCTTTTCTGACAGCATAATTAGTATGGTGGCCCCCCGAATAGAATCGGCAGTGCAAATAATTGTTGCCATTATGGCACCACTATGATACAGTGTTTTGAACAGGGAGGACATTATTATGAGCCCCGCGCAGGCAAAAAAAAATGGGCTGGCCGATGATCGGATCACGGCCAGAGTGCCTCACTCCACACGGACCATCATAGAACGCGCAGCGGCGATATATGGAGCGACGATCAACCAGTTTATCGTTCAGGCTGCCGTAGAGCGGGCAAATGAAGTCTTGCAAAATATGGAAATGGTTAAACTCTCGTCACAGGATGCACAGGTTTTCATTGAAGCATTGACAAAACCACCTGTGCCGAACAAGAAGTTACAGGAAGCTGTTCGCGCCCACAAACGACTCGTAGAATCCCGAGATTGAGATGAACAGGGATTTAATCATTTGCCTACTGGACACCGATCGCCATGACCGCGATGCCTTCGACTGTGGAGAACTGGCCCTCAACGAGTATTTACAAAAGACTGCAAGCCAGCATTTGAAAAAGGGGGTCGCCAACACCTATATACTGGTAAACTCGGCAGAGTCTAACAGAATTATGGGATTCTTTACACTCTCATTTTTGGAGGTGGACTTGTCAGAAGTACCGGCTAAATATGGGAAGAAGCTGCCAAGATCACATCTCCCTGCCGTCAAGCTGGCTAGACTGGCCATTGACAAAAGCTGCCAGGGTAAAAATTATGGCCGACTTCTTCTGGTCGATGCCATGCATCGGGTGGCCGCCGCCATTAGGAACACCGCAGGTGTTGTTGGCTTATTCGTAGATGCAAAGAACCAGAGTGTTGCAGCTTTCTACGAAAAATTCGGATTCATCCCGCTAAGGGACAATTCCCTTTCCCTGATGATCCCCCAGCAAACAATTCTTGGATTATTTCCTGACAAAACCTAATATGTAAAAATGACTGTGTCGACGGGTAAGTCAATAGAAAATGAGATTCATTTTTTCTTTGAGAGGATGTTGACCTCCAAGTCCCGAACCGGATTTACGGAGAAAAGGAGATCGGCGGAACCGATTTCGTCTTTATCAAGACGGACGTCAAACGGTTGGGTTCGATATTGATACCGCCGGGAAATCAAACGGTTAAAGAAGACAACAAACACCAACCAGCATTATTGAAAGAAACTGATCAACTCGCCTAAAATATGGATACACGACGATACTTCATTAAGAAAATTGCTATTGTGGCCGCTGCGCTGTGCCTCCCGGTTTCTCTGCCATGTGAAAACTTGGCAGCTTATCCTGATTTAAAAACACACAATCCGAAAAGGGTGCTGGTCTTATGGTATAGTCAGACAGGTCAGACGCGCAGGTATGCCAAGCTTATCGGCTGCATCCTGGAAGGGAAAGGTCTTACGGTAGATGCACGTGATATGCAGGAATTTGATAAAAAATTACTGCCCAATTATGATCTCATCGTGTTCGGTACACCGGTATTTTATTATGATACCCCCTCCAACGTCAGCGAGTGGCTTAAAACGATACCTTCGATCGAAGGAACGCCGGTTGCAGCCTTTGTTTCCTTCGGTGGCCCGGAAGGCAATCAGTATAACTCTTCCAGTCACATTCTCAAACTTTTGGCAGGCAGAGGCGGAGTTCCTGTCGGAAGGGATACCTTCAGGAATGTTGCTTCGTATCCAACGCCCAAATGGAATAACCCTAAACAGATTTCCGGGCAGCATCTGCCCGATGCGGGAACATATGATCAGGTGAGACGCTTTACCGCAGAAGTTATGACAAGAATTACTCGCGGCGAAACAATTTCTGTCGGATATGAAGTGGCGTTGAGGGAAGGATTGAGTTTGCTGCCCTTGGTCTGGATGAACAAGAAGGCAATCAGCAAGCACACGGTTGATGCAAAAAAATGTATTGGCTGCCAAACTTGCGTGAGAAAATGCCCAACTAAGGCCATCAATCCCTCCAAGCAAACTGTTGATCGGGATAAATGCTTGGCCTGCTTTGGTTGTTTGAATAATTGTCCTGCCGATGCTGTAGTTATGGAGTACAGAGGCGAGCGTCTATATGGTTTCCCGGAATATCTGAAGCGCAACAAAATAACCATCATGGAACCGCCGGAATTTAAAACATGCGAGTTATCATGATTCCACTGTCTTTGTGATTTTGAAACGTCGTTTACTTGTAGACACAAGGTCCGGTGCAGCTCCTTACTTTATGAATTGCAGTCAATCCATTCAAATACAAGTCGTCAGGCCGGATGGTCTGGTCAAGTCATTGAATTCGGTTCGAAAGCGCGTATACCATAGTCAACGGTTTTTCTTTTTTGGAGCGAGCAGGTTCTTTCCCGAAAATTTAAGGTAGAAATACTTCCCTTATAATTAAAATAATATTTGCAAAAAGGCCTTTTTTATGGTCTTATTTGTGAAAATTATTCCCAGGGTCTTGATATGCCTCGAAAAGTTAAAACTGCAACTTCAAGCGATCTGCCATCCTGGGTTGATTCCCGCCAGGAGCAAGGGCTCTATTTTTTTACCCGCGAAGAGGCCATCCAGACCCTTCAATTCACAGAGGAAGCCTTCAAGAAGGCCGCAGCAAGACTTGCAAAAAAAACCCGGATATTGCGCATCCGAAGCGGTTTTTTTGTCATTGTCCCCTTGGAATATCGCGCTACCGGGATATTGCCGGCGGAATGGTTCATCGCTGATCTAATGACTTACCTGGAACAACCCTATTACGTGGGCCTGCTCAGCGCCGCGTCGCTTCAGGGCGCTGCTCACCAACAGCCCCAACAGTTTCAGGTTGTCACCACCGTCCCCCAACGGGAAGTCCGCAAGAAAGGCCTGGCGATTCGCTTTTTCTTCAAGACCAACTTTAAAGTAACCCCGGTAACTCAAATCAAGGTTCAAACAGGGCATATTTCCGTTTCTTCACCAGAGGCTACAGCCATTGATCTCATTCGTTATGCCCGATCTATTGGCGGTTTGGATCGCGCAATTACGGTGCTTAAAGAACTTGGTGAATCTATGAGTTCTGCTAAGCTGATCGCTGCCGTAAAAGCAGAGGGAAACCTGGTTTGTGCGCAAAGACTGGGGTGGTTGATGGAGAAGGCCGACCACGCTGCACTGGTCCTGAATCTGGCTTGTTTAATCGCCGATAAAAATCCGCCCTTTACCAGGCTGGACCCTTCATTGCCTGCCGGCGAAGCTGAAAATGATACCCGCTGGCGACTTCTGATCAATACGGATGTGGAGGGTGATCTGTGATTCCCAAAGCTGATATTGTCGCTTGGCGTCAGTTTGCACCTTGGGTTAACGATGCCCATGTTGAACAGGACCTGATTATCAGCAGGGCGCTGGTCGCCATTTTTCAAAGTCCATTTTTGGCAGAGCGATTGGCCTTTCGGGGCGGTACGGCGTTGCACAAGCTCTATTTTGATATTCCTCGACGCTATTCGGAAGATATTGACCTGGTTCAAATTATCTCGGCGCCCATCGGACAGGTCATTGATACCCTACAACAGTTATTGAACGGCTTTCTCGGGGCGCCGCGTCGCAAGCAAACGGAGCAATCGATCATATTGACCTATCGAATGGAATCGGAGGGGCCTCCAGTCGTAAAAATGCGACTTAAGGTTGAAATCAATACGCGAGAGCATTTCTCAGCAGAAGGCTATCAGAAGCAAACTTTTACCGTTCTATCACGGTGGTTCAAAGGAAGCTGTGAGATCACGACATATACATTGGAGGAACTGCTCGCGACCAAGCTGAGGGCTTTGTATCAAAGAAGAAAGGGGCGTGATCTTTTCGATTTGTGGCTGGGCGTTTCAGAAGGGAAAGCAGATGCCGGTACAATAATCCATGTCTTCAAACATTACATGGAAAACGAGGGCCAAACAGTTGACAGCATGCGTTATGAAAAGAATCTTCAAGAGAAAATGCGACATCGAGGTTTCCTTAGCGATCTGAATCCCTTGCTGCCTGCTGATGCGACATATGATGTCCAAGAAGCGTACCATTTTGTAAGAGCAGAAATCATCGATAAATTTGACAGGGTATCATAGGTTATGAGTATGCAATTACTTGATAACGTGAAATTTCTTCATCCCGTTGGTGCATCTACTTTCAAGTATGGCATAACCATTCCTGTCGAGGCGCAGACGGAACGGATGAGCGCCATTGAAAAGGGGAGCAAAAAGCCTGTTACGATTCTGTTTGGCGATGAAGAACCCGTAATTGCTGTAATACGGAGATTGAACAACAAACCTGGTCACCTTCAGTTCAGGTATGAGAACAAGGGGCAGGAACGTTTGCGGCAATTTCTTCTGGGAATATTTGGCAGTCATACAGATGGCAGTTTACTTGAAGTAGTTGAAGTCTCTCCGTTTACTTTTCTGTTCAAACCTATTCTGAATAACTCCTCGCCCAGCCTTTATATCAACGACATGTTACTGCACAGGCTTGATCCTCAGACAATGAAGGATTATGTGGAAATCGAGATGATCAAGAAATCGATTGCTCAAGTGAAATATGACGCAAGATTAACTCAGTCGGACTATAATAGAAGGATAAACGAAAATTTGGTGAAGCAAGGGTGGAACTGTGAACAAAGAGTCGTCGACGAATTGGGGTTAAGGTGCGATTTTGAGAAAAACGGCATATGGGTTGAAGTCGAGTTCGGTAATGCCCGTTCCTATTATCAGGATTACGTGAAGTTCATGTTGGCGAAAAAATACCGTGATGCAAGGCTTGGCCTGCTCCTGTGTCCAACTATCGCGCTTGCATCCCTGTTATGCGAATTGGGACGGCAACGTGCGCATGAAAATGTAATAGGTGAGCGCGTACCGGTTTATTCAGGGATGATGAATTATGAGAAGGCGGCGCGGGAATTGCCTTTTCTGGGGTTTATGTTTCAAATGCCGATGGTTGTGGCTGGAGTTGGGGTAAGCGCTGACAGTATGTTCGGAACCCATGTGAGGCAAGCAAAACCATTATGAACCACAACAATTATTTCCAGTCATTACTAATGAAGTTGTATTGATTTAAGATCTATTGAGCATAACTGCTACATGGGATAAAAATGAGTCATCCCTATCTTCATAGCGGGAAATAACCGGCGTCACGATGGCAATCATACCCCCGGGATTATTACCGTAAATACCGTCGCGGCGCTCCGGAAAAACTGATCGGGCATGATGCCCGTAAGGAACGTCATGATGACGATGGCCGCAATCATGACGCCGATCATGGTTACACCCGTCCGCATCGGCAGCAGCCCCTCCCCCTCCCCTTCCGCCGTCATGTACATGACCATGACAATCCGCAGGTAATAGAAAAAGGAAACGATGGTGGCGACAATGGCGATGAGGACGACGCCGAGGTAACCGGCTTCGATGCCGACCTTGAAGAGATAGAATTTCGCGAAGAAACCGCCCGTCGGGGGTATTCCCGCCAGGGAGACCATGAAGACCGCCAGGGCAAAGGCGTGCCACGGATGCCTTGACGCCAGGCCGGCCAGGTCATCGATCCGCAGCGCCTTGCCCTGCCGCCGCGACAGGTAGGCCAGGGAGGCGAAGGCCCCCATGTTCATGAAAATATAGACCATCAGGTAAAAAGCGATGGCCCCCGCCCCGCCCTCGGGAATGGCTAAGAGCCCGATAAGTATATAACCCGCCTGGGCAATCCCGGAATAGGCGAGCATGCGGACGACGCTGGCTTGCCGGAGGGCGGTAAAATTCCCGATCACCATGCTGGCCACGGACATGAAGATGACCGCCGCGGAGAACAGGTTCTGGCCGGGCCCGGAAACACTCGTCCCGAAACGGAGGAGGACGGCAAAGACGGCAATCTTCGGCGCCACCGACATAAATGCCGCGACACAGACCGGCGCCCCTTCATAGGCGTCGGGGGCCCACATATGAAAGGGGGCGGCGGCGATCTTGAAGCCAAGGCCGATGAGCATCAAGGCCGCACCCGCCAGCAGCAGCGCCGGGGCCGCTGAAGGGGCGGCAAAAGCCGCCAGATTTGTCGTTCCGGTCGCGCCGTAGGAGAGGGCAAGGCCCAGGAGAAACAGGGCCGAGGCAAAGCTCCCCAGCAAAAAGTATTTGACGGCCCCTTCCATACCCGCCCGGACGATCTTCATGAACCCGACGAGGACATAGAGGGACAGGGAAAGTATTTCAATGCCCAGGAAAATGACGAGGAGATCCCGTGTAGACGTCATGATCCCCATCCCGATCAGGGAAAAGAGGAGGAGGCTGTAGTATTCGCCGTTGTTTTTATGGTCCGGCAGGAAATCCCGGGCCAGGACGAAACTGATGAGGGCCGTCGTCAGGATCAGCACCTGGAACATAAGGGCGCTGTTGTCCTTCACGATCAGGCCGCCGAGGCCGTGGGCACCCTGATCCCAAAGATAGCAAACGGCAGCCAAGGCCGCGAAAACGGTCAAGACGGCAGCAGGCACAATGCCTTTACCCCGGCCTACACCCCGGATAAAAAGGAGGGTCGTCGCCCCTGCCAGGAGGATGATCTCCGGGAGCAAACAGTAGAGATTAACGTCTTGAGGGATCATGTTCATCGGTCCAATACCTTTACAGAGTCAAGATTAGGCAGAACGGGATTGGCCGCCACGGAGAGGCAGGCCGCCTTTATGGCCGGGGCGGAAATCAGTTGCCGGGATATGGTCTCGACCCGGTCCGTAATATACGAAGGGTACAGGCCGATGAAGAAGACGAGGAGCGTCAGGGGGATCATGACCAGTTTCTCCCCCACGGATAAGTCCGCCACCGCGCCCGGGCGCCCCGAACGGTCCGTTTCGAAAAAGACCCGCTGCACCATCCAGAGCATATAGACGGCCCCCAGGATCAGGGTCGTGGCAGACAGGGCGCCGATCCACCATTCGTACCGGAATGCGCCCAAAAGGAGCAGAAACTCGCCGACAAAGCCATTGAGTCCGGGAAGGCCCAGGGACGACAGGGTCATGATGACGAAGAATGTCGCCAGGACCGGGACCCGCGCCGCCAGCCCCCCCAGCTTGTTCATGTCCCGCGTCTTTTGCCGCTCATAGAGCGCCCCGACGAGGATAAAGAGCGCCCCCGTGCTGAGGCCGTGATTGACCATCTGGATAATGCCCCCCTTCATCCCGGCCATGTTCCCCGCCATGATGCCCACCACGATAAGCCCCATGTGGCTGACGCTCGAATAGGCCACCAGCTTCTTCAGATCGTGCTGGGCAAAAGCCACGAAGGCGCCGTAAATGACACCGATGACGCCCAAGGCAATGATCGCCGGGGTGAAGTATGCCGCCGCTTCGGGAAGAAGGGGCAGACAGAAGCGCAAGATGCCGTAGATGCCCATTTTCAGGAGCACGCCCGCCAGGATGACGCTTCCGGCGGTCGGGGCTTCCACGTGGGCGTCGGGAAGCCAGGTATGAAAGGGGAAGATGGGAACCTTGATGGCAAAAGCCACGAAGAAGAGGATGAAAATCCCGTATTGATAATGGGACGGAACCCTCAGGGCGAACCAGGAAACCATGTCAAAGCTGAAGCCGCCGCCTAGCTGCTGGTTTAGAAAGGCCATCAGGATCAGGCCGATCAGCAGAAAGACGCTTCCCGCCATGGTATAGATGATGAACTTGAGGGAGGCGTAGCGGCGGTTTTCACTGCCCCAGATCCCGATGATGAGGAACATGGGAATGAGCATCGCCTCCCAGAAAATATAGAACAAAACGGCATCCAGGGATGCGAATACCCCCAGGATTCCCGTTTCCAGAACGAGAAAGGAGATGAAGTAGGCCTTTTCCTTGAGTTGGATCTTGTTCCAGGA
>JALNVY010000112.1 GCA_023231165.1 Syntrophales bacterium
AGTCCCTGAACCGTCTTGAAGTAGTAGGGAGAACGCAAATCCAGCAGACCCTGGCGGCCGAATTTCAACATCGGGTTCGCCGGTTCCCGTTCCACCAGATAGTCGCCAAATGCACCCTCATGGGCAATAAGATTCTCTCCGGCAGCACTGGAGACCACAAGAGCAGCCCGCGTGAGCAAAGATGTTTCGCCCACATGGCATCCGATAATGACCGGCCAGCCCATTTTTTTCAGCTCTTCAATCATTTTCAAGGCTCTGATAAGACCGCCCACCCTCGATATCTTGATATTCGCTATGAATTTCCCTTCAATATTTCTGTAAAGCGACAAATCATCGAGGGTGCAAAGGCTTTCATCCAGAATAACGGGGAGCCCCGTAGCGGTGCTGAACTTGCTTATATCTCCGGCATTTCGCGCCCTCACAGGTTCTTCCATTGCAAATGCCCGCCCGTCCCCCAGCATCTTTGTATACTTTATAGCTTCATCACAGCGGTCCTTCCATAAATTATTGGCATCAAGACGAATACGAATAGGTTTGGCGTGATGTTGCACAGACAATTCTTCAAGGATATCAAGCTTTTCAATATCACGTTCCAGATTGCCGCTTAACTTGATTTTAAAATCCGAAAATCCCCGGATCAAATATTTATCTGCCAGCGTAGTATATTTCCATTTTTTGTCATCACCCAGCACGGCAGTGTAGCGACCACAAAGTTTGCCGTCGTCCAGTCCCAGCATTTTTTCAACCGTGCAACCCCTCTCCCGGGAAAGTAGGTCAAGCACCGCCATTTCCATGGCGCACCATGCCGATGGATAGTTATCGATTTCTTTTTCATTCCCCTCTGCCCACCGTTGTAGATCTTCCACCGTTTCGAAATTCACCTTGCCGGAGGAAAATTTTTCCCTTATCCAGATGATACTCGCGTCAAGATCATCGCCGGCCACATAGATTCGTGGACAACCCTCACCATACCCCGTGTTTCCATTTCTTTTGGCCTGGACCCAGATGCTTTCTCCTTCGCTCCTGGTTGCCGCGGCATGACGGATGATTGTTTTCAAATTCAACCGCAATGGTGCTGCTTCTATGTCCATGATCTGCTTCGCCATCCGAGTCTCTCCTCTATCCGCAATTGCCGCTTATGATGTCCAAAATGACATTGGCTTTTTATTCGTTGTAGATTTTAGATACGAGTCTACGATACAATAATTATTGATAAGAACTCTCTTTTTCACAGAGGGAGCATATGAAGAAAGGTCTTGTGTGTCAAGAGGAATTTGACCACAATATGTGGTGTATGTTGCCGATCATGGTGATCCAACCACATAGGTGCAGCCCCGGGAGGCCATGTTGACATTGGGTAAGGAATACTCTCTTTGACAAGATATCATCAAATCTTGACACCGGTATGATTTTACTGTAATTTCCTGTCAAGTTTTATGAGGAGGGTTTTTATGGATGTTCTGGCGCTGAGCCGGATGCAGTTTGCCCTGACGGCCATGTTTCATTTTCTCTTTGTCCCCCTGACCCTGGGGCTCTCCATCCTGGTAGCATACATGGAGAGTCGCTATGTGGCAACGCAGAACGACATGTATCTCCGGATGACCAAGTTCTGGGGCAAACTATTTTTCATCAATTTTGCCCTTGGGATCGTAACGGGGCTGACTCTGGAGTTCCAGTTCGGGATGAACTGGGCGGAATATTCCAAATATGTCGGCGATATCTTCGGCATCCCCCTGGCGATCGAGGCGACGGTGGCCTTCTTTCTCGAATCGACCTTTCTGGGACTGTGGATCTTCGGATGGAAAAAGGTGTCTCCCCGGGTGCACGCCTTGAGCATCTGGATCGTCGCCTTCGCAACGAATCTGTCCGCCCTCTGGATTCTTCTGGCCAACGGCTGGATGCAGCACCCCGTTGGGTATGTGTTGCGAAACAACCGAGCAGAACTTGTCGATTTCATGGCTTTTCTTACCAATGCATACGGTTGGCTGAAGTTCTTCCACACCATCCTGGCGGGGTATATCGTGGCGGCTTTTTTCGTCATGGGTATTTCGGCCTGGCACATCCTCCGGAAAAGCCATCCGGAGTTTTTCAAGAAATCCTTTCAGATGGCGGCGACTTTCGGGCTGGCCAGTTCCCTTCTCGTGGTCCTGGTCGGAGATTTTCACGGAGCGGAGGTCGCCAAGACCCAGCCGGCGAAACTTGCCGCTATGGAGTCCCTCTGGGAGACCCAGCGGGGAGTGCCCTTTTACCTGCTCCTTATCCCCGATCCGAAGAATGAACGTAACGCCGTGGAGTTGTTCGGCATCCCCAAGATGGTAAGCTTCCTGTCCTACAAGGATTTAAATGCCGAAGTTAAGGGTCTCAAGGACTTCCCCAAGGATCAGCGGCCTCCGGTCTTTGAAACCTTCCTGAGCTTTCGGTTCATGGTGGGCCTGGGCGGCCTTTTTATTCTTTTGAGTTCCCTTGCCTTTTTCCTGTCCTGGAAGGATTGGCTGGAAAAGTATCCCTTCTTTTTAAAGGTGATGCTCTTTGCCATTCCCCTGCCCTATCTGGCCGGCGAATTAGGGTGGATAGTGGCGGAGGTAGGGCGGCAGCCCTGGATCGTCTACGGAGTCCTGAAGACCTCGGATGCTGCTTCCCGGAGCGTTTCCGTAACCCAGGTGACTGTTTCTCTGGTCGGGTTTACCATCTTATATAGTTTCCTGGGGCTGGTCGATATGTATTTGCTGGCAAAATACGCAAAGAGGGGCCCGGAGGTTTAACATGCTGGATTATCAAACGATATGGTTTGTCCTCTGGGGAGTATTATGGGCCGTCTATTTTATGACCGACGGCTTTGACCTGGGAATCGGCATCCTCTATCCGTTTCTGAGCAAGGATGATCAGGAGAAACGGATGATGATCAACAGCATCGGTCCTGTCTGGGACGGCAACGAGGTGTGGCTCGTGACGGCCGGGGGCGCTACCTTTGCCGCCTTTCCCGTGGCTTATGCCCTGATTTTCAGTTATCTCTATACGCCCCTGCTCATCATCCTCTTTGCCCTGATCTTCCGGGGTGTAGCCTTTGAATTTCGAGCGACAGCCGCTTCGGAGGCCTGGCGTCAGGGTTGGGATCTGGCCATCTTCTTCGGGAGTCTGATCCCAGCATTGCTGTTCGGGGTGGCATTTGGCAACATTTTTCAGGGCCTGCCCATGGATAACCTTGGGTATTCAGGGTCTTTGCTGGAGCTGCTCAACCCCTACAGCCTCGTCACCGGTTTACTGTTTGTTGCCATGTTTGTCTGCCACGGCGCCCTTTATCTGGCCATCAGGACGGGAGACGATCTGGGACGGCGGGCGGAGCGTTTTGCCGTCAAGGCGTGGGTGGTACTGGTTCTGATGGCGGCGCTGTTTTTTGTAAACACGGCCTTCGCGACCAATTTGTATGCCAATTACCTGAAGAATATTATTTGGTTGGCCATTCCCGCCCTGGCGGTTGCCTCGCTCATGGGGATCGGCGTTTTTGCGATGAAAAGGCAGTATCAGCGGGCCTTTGTTGCTTCCTGTATTACTATTGTCCTGGTGGTTATGACGGGGGTGATGGGTTTATATCCACAGTTGCTGCCGTCCAAGATAGATCCCCGTTACAGTCTGACGATTTACAATGCCTCTTCAAGTCCCTATACCCTGAAGATTATGACGGTCGTGGCCCTGCTTTTCGTACCCATGGTAATGGCCTATCAGCTCTGGGTCTACTGGGTCTTCCGGCGCCCGGTGACGAAGGAAGATGTCCTGGGGAACAAGGACGCTTACTGACCCTGGGGTGGTCGAGTGGCACCGGTCTCGATCTTCTTGCTGGTGACCTTCGCGGCAGCCGCTTGGGCCTTTTTCTCGTCCTGGGCCTTTTTCTCCTTTTCCTTGACCTGGCGCTTCTGGGCTTCGTCGATGTACGCTTTGACCTTATAGTCGAGTCCTAAATTGGGATAGTTTTTTGCGATGGTCTGAAAACGCTTCAGGGCTGCCTGGAATTTGCCCTGCTTAAAGTAGAACTCACCGATATAGAATTCCTGCTCTGCAAGATTCTTCCTGCATTCCCTGAGTTTCTGCTCCGCTAAAAAGGCGAATTTACTGCTCGGGTAACGGGCCATGAGACGCTCGAATTCCCGCGCTGCCTTGATGGTTTCCGTCTGATCCCGGTCGATGCTGGTCGTCTGTTTATAGTGGCACATGCCGAGCTGATACATGGCATAGGGGATGTTTTCGTTTGTCGGGTGGAGGCTCACAAAATCCGTATAAGCCAGCTCGGCCTCTGCATATTCCTCATCAGAGAAATGGGCATCCCCGATGCCGAGTTCGGCCTGGAGAGCCAGGGGGTTGAGAGGATTTTCTTCCTTAACGCGGATAAAATATTCAACCGCCCGCTTGTAACGGCCATCTTGATAAGCCGCGACACCTGACTGGTACAGGGCCTCCGGCGTACCTTTGGCCATCTGCTTGCGCGACCAGAGGTCTTTCCACCAGCCGCATCCGGACATGGTCATGACAAAGACGAGCAAAAAGGTGATGATGCAGCTTCTACGGATAGTCAAGTCCTTGATCATAGTCCCTTCTTCGCAAAGTCTTCCAGTTTTTCCCTGGGGACGAGACCGATCAGGGTATCCAGTAACTTGCCGTCCTTGAACAGCAGGAGCGTCGGAATGCTGCGGACGCCGAATTTTTCTGCCGTTAACGGACTATCGTCAATATTGAGCTTGGCGATTTTGATCTGGTCCTTATAGGTTGCCGCCAGCTCCTCGACCATCGGACCAAGCGCCCGGCAGGGTCCGCACCAGGGAGCCCAGAAATCCACAATGGCCGGTTTATCCGCTTTCAGCACCTCCTTCTCGAAGTTCTCATCCGAGACGTGAATCATGGCTTCTTCTCCCATAATCAGACCTCCTTTCGTCACCTTCTTTATTGTGCACTAAGTTATGACACATTGGCAGATATGTCAAATCGAATTTTATTTTAAGAAGTCTGATCATTTGACGCCTTCGCAAAAAGTAACTTTTCCCCTCCCTTTCAAGGGGAGGGCCGGGGGTAGGGATGGTTTAATTTATTGCAACCTTGTGCCTTGTCACTTGGGAATGAATCTGCTATAGATCATGGCGCCTTCGATCCTTATTGAGAGGGGATATCTGTGGAACGATTGGGGATAATTTCGGGGACTATTGCCCTGCAGGAAAAGGGGGTGCTCCTCGATCCTAAAGAAAAATGGGTAGAAACGGAGTTCGGAAAGGCCCTGGTGCTGGTTACGGAGAATATTGCCTTCCTTCCCCGTCACGGCGGGGACCCGAAACGGCACATTTTGCCTCATCTTATCAATCATCCCGCCAATATGCTGGCCTTGAAGAGCCTGGGCTGCCGGGAGATCATCGGGATTAATTCTACCGGTTCCCTGAGGCTGAAACATAAACCCGGTTCCCTCGTAGTTCCCGATGATTTCATCATGCTTAATCCCGGCCCAACTGTTTTTTCCTCGAAACCGGTACACATCACTCCGACCCTCAGCAAAGAGGTTCGGGAACGTTGGATAGACGCCGCCCGGGGATGTGCCCTCGAAGTCGTAGATGGCGGCATTTACTGGCAGACCACGGGACCGCGCTTTGAAACAAAAGCGGAAATCATGCTCATGTCGCAGGCGGCCGATCTGGTGGGGATGACCATGGCCAGCGAGGCTATTGTCGCCCGGGAACTCGATATGGCCTATGCGTCATTATGTTCCGTGGATAACTACGCCCATGGACTGGAAGACAAAGAGCTGACAATGGAAAAAATCCTCTGGCGTGCCCGCAGGAACGCCGAATCCGTTGTCCAGATTGTGAAGAGTTACATAGAAAGGAGACAGGGATGAAGTTTTCGAAAAAGGGGGACGGAGGAGAAACAAGCCTTCTCGGTGGTCAGCGGGTTCCAAAGTTCGATCCCAGGCCGGATACTTATGGCGTCCTGGATGAGGCCAGTTCCGCCCTCGGGGTGGTCAGGGCCATGACGAAAGATCAGCGGATCAAGGGCATTGTCCTCAGTGTTCAGAAAGATCTGCTTACCATGGGAGCGGAACTCTCCAGCCTGTCCGAAGATATCCCCAAACTCAGCATCCGTATCGGCGCCGGAGATGTACAACGTATCGAGGACCTCATCGATGAGCTCCAGAAAAACGTTAAGCTCAAAAACGAATTCATCTATCCCGGGGAGACGGTTTTATCAGCCCAGATAGATGTGGGCCGGACGATTATCCGGCGGGCGGAAAGAAACGCCGCCCGGCTGAAAAGCGAAGGCCTTGTAAACAATACCAATATTCACCAGTACTTGAATCGCCTGGCAGACATGCTTTTTGTATTGGCCCGTTACGACGAGCAGAACGGGTAAGAACTAAAAGGCCCCCAGTTGGCAGGGCTTGATCTTGATTTTCATGGTTTCGCAGGCCCCGGCCACGGCCATCCGGGGGATGCCGAGGGATGCGGCGACGGTCCAGGCTGCCGCGCAGGGGAGCCGCTTATCACTGAGAGCGCTGCGAATGGCGGCCGTCAGCTCCGGAGAGACGATATTCACCGGTTCAACGGTCTTGCTTGTCGGGTTATAGCCGAAGAGACCCAGTTGGCATTTCCCGATGCGAATTTCCAGGAGATCGAGGTTTGTTCCCACTTCTGCCAGCGTGGTCCGGGTATCCCGGGCAATTGCTTCCGCGTGGGCGCAGCTCAATTCGTTATTTTTAATTTTTTCCTTGATAGCCTGCACAATAGCGGCTGATGTCCGTTGATCCGGGGGGTGCTTCGTCTTGTATTCTCCCGCCTGTTTTCTCGTCATAATTTCTCCTGAGTAAATCCCCGGCTCTGCCGGAGGATACTTATTTCCTCTCTCCCCGAGAAAGAGGATATTTTTGCAATTTTGGACATAATTGACGGCTTCGTAAAAAGATCCGCAGGCAAGGCGCGTCAATCATGAGGAATGAGGCGTACTTGGTGTACGCCGCAGTAGCGAAGGATGCAGCGCAACGCAGCATCCGGACTTTTTACGAAGCCGTCAATATTTCATGTAGTGGAAAGGCTCCACCGCCGACAACGCTTCCGCGTCGAGGGTCTTGAACCCCTTCTTCTCGATGATCTTCTCGGCCTTTTCCGGCTGATCCACGTCCACAATAAAAACAGCGCTGACGCGGTTCTCCAGGACAAAGCCATAGGCGTTATTGACGTTGATGCTTTCCTTCGCCAGTAGTTGCGCCAGCTTGTCGAGTCCCCCCGGCTGATCGTCCAACAGGACGGCCAGGACGCTTCGAATTTTTACGAGCATTCCGATCTTGGTCAGGGCGGCCTGGGCCCGTTCGGGGTCATCGACGATGAGGTTGATGACTCCGAAGGTGTCAGAGGTGGAAATGGTCGTCGCCCGAATATTAACCTTTTCTTTAGCCAAGACGCTGGTCACGGCAGCGAGCTTACCGGGTTTGTTTTCTGAAAAAATAGAAAGCTGACTTGCAATCATATATTATTTACCTCCGTGGACTTAATCTTTTCTAATCATTATCGGACGGCGGCGCAAAAAGATCCAGAGGCGAGGCGCGCTCCGCCTGAGGAATGAGGCGTACTTTTTCGTATGTCGCAGTGACGAGGGTGGAAGCGCAACAAAGCATATGTATCTTTTTACGCCGCCGTCAATCTTTACGGTTGTCGATAACCCTCTTCGCCTTTCCTTCTGACTGGGGCAGGCTGTCGGGGTCCACCAGGTCCACCTTGGGGGTGATGAGGATATCGCTCTTAAGCCCCTCAACGATTTTACGTCTTAACTGTTCGAGGTGCTTCAGGTCTCCGTCGAAGAACTGTCTTTCCACTTCGACCTTAATCGTCATGTGATCGTTGTAGCCTTCCCGGTCCAGGATGATGAGGAAGTTCTTCCCGACGCCGGGAATTTCCATGAGTTTCTTTTCGATCTGGATGGGAAAGATGTTGACTCCCTTGAGGATC
>JALNVY010000113.1 GCA_023231165.1 Syntrophales bacterium
CAGGCCGAGGAAAAGTTTAAAAAGATCAGCGAGGCTTATGCCGTCCTGAGTGATCAGGAAAAACGCAATCAATACGATGCGTATGGCTCGGCAGATCAATTCCGCCAGAAATATTCTCAGGAAGATATCTTCAGAAACTTCGACCTCAACGATCTCTTGAGGGGTTTTGGATTTGATATGGGCGGTTCTGGAGGAAGGACGGCGCGGACAGGTTCGGGGGGCGGTTCGAGAAGGCGGGGAGGCGGCCAGCAGAGCGCTGATCCTTTTGCCGATCTTTTCGGCGGTGGTGGTCAATCCTATGGACACATGCCCCAGCAAGGCCAGGATCTGCAATACAATCTTTCTATCACCCTGGAAGAATCGGTTACGGGAGTCGATAAGAAACTAGCCCTGCAACGGGAAGATCGTGTCGATGAAATCAACGTAAAAATACCACCCGGAATCAGCACCGGCAAGAAACTGCGACTCATGGGCAAGGGTGGTCAGGGTTTTGACGGCGGACCTGCCGGAGATCTATATTTGAATATAACCATCCTTCCTCATCCGCTTTTCGCCCGCGACGGAAACGACATTTATTTTGAGAAATCCATTAACTTCACTCAGGCGGTCCTTGGGACGACTATTGATGTACCGACGATTGACGGGGCGACAAAACGCCTGAAGATCCCACCGGGAACCCAGAACAACACCAAGATCCGTATGAAGGGTTACGGCGTTCCCGGATTAAAGGGGGCCATAAAAGGGGATCAATACGTCAAGATCAACGTTATTGTTCCTAAGCATCTAACTGAAAAACAGTCAATAATTGTCAAACAGCTGGTTGAGGAAGGTTTATAATCCAAAAGGAAGATGTCGGATAAGATATCTTATGTAAACTTCAATCGCAGAATTGGATATTACCCCAGGCCCCCATCGTTTTACCCATAATAATCACAATTCCTATTAACCCGGGGATTTTCGACCCGAGGTTCAACGCTTTTTTTATATCGCCCGGCTTTTTGACCTGATTGCCGATCCGTGACGCCGCCGCATCGGCAAGGCTTGCCGATTGCGACAGCACGCATACGGCGTCTGCTCTTCCGAAACTCAAGGAAGGTCCCACGGTGGCCGAGGATGTGCAAATCCCTAACGGCATTTCCGACGGCGTGATGCGCAGGACCACCTTCTGACTTAAGGGAGACTCTCCTGCAAAGATTGACACTCGCCGTTCTGTATACGTCTTCATGAAGATATCGCCGCCATTTTCTACAATGACATTTTCACAATGGCAAAGTAGATCATTGCTCACAAACTGGGCTATCGCCCCAGCCACTGCTGCCATTGGTCCGACCTGTGCGCCAATTCCCGCCTCGATCATGTCGCGAACCATCACGGGGGCAAATTGGTCTTCGGGAACGGGTACCAAAGATCTTAAAAACGTGGGATGTCGCTGAATATAGGATTCCAGATAATTTCGATGTTTGATTACCGAAGCAAGAGCAAGTTCGGATAGATCCTGATCGGCGGCGATATAGAGGTCTGTTTCCCGGATAGAGACATAAAAGGAAACGAGGTCATGAACAGCAACAGAATTCCGGTATGTCCTTTCTTTGTAAATCATCGGTATTTAATGGAATTAGGTCCCATAACAAGGCGGGTTGCCTTCAAGAGTTCCGTAGTCAATTGGAAGCGGCTGTTATTACCTAAATAAACGATTGTTTCGCTGTTTCCGTTCATTAAATGAATATATCCTTCAGATGGTCCCTTATATTTATCCGACAAGTATTTTATTTGAGTAATATAATCTTCACTTGACACACCTTGCGTTTCGATCTGGAAATGTACGGACGAATAAGGAGAGATATCCGGAGCATCCTGAAGCGCTGTGATGTCGTTGGCAATAATTTTGATATTTTCTTCGGAGATGTCAAGTTGACCCTTAAGCAGGACAGGTTCATCTCCTTTCAACAGGGCTTTAGCCTTTTGATAAATATCGGCGAAACAGATTATGGTCGTGGAACCATAAAGATCCTCAAGGGTTACATAGGCCATGACGTCTTTTCTTTTTGTTGTCAACTCCTTGATATTACTAACTACACCGGCTATAATTACTTCCTCTTTGTCTCTTCTCTCCCCAATATTCTCTGAGTTGGCATTCGTAACAAATTCCAGCTTTTGCCGGTATCTGGATAATGGATGTCCGGTAATATAGAATCCCAATGCTTCCTTTTCGTGCATGAGAAGTTCTTTATGGTCCCACTCGCCGACATCGGGAGGAGCAGCGGCACCATGCATATTACAGCTTCCTGTCGACGTATCCAGACCTTCCAGCAGGCTGACCTGACTGCTGGCTTTTGATTTCCGCAGCTTCTGGGCCAAATTCATAGTCTCTTCATAAGAACTGAAAAGGGCCCGTCTTTTATGACCCAGGGAGTCAAAGGCCCCGCATTTGATAAGGCTTTCGATAACCCGCTTGTTCACCCGCCGTAGATCGACCCGCTGGCTGAAATCCTGGAAGGAAGGGTATTTCTCTCCTTTTTTCCTGGCTTCAATAATGGCTTCCACCGCCCCTACCCCGACATTTTTCACCGCCGCCATCCCAAAGCGGATGTGCCCGGTTGAGGCGGTGAAGTCACTCAGGGACTCGTTGATGTCGGGCGGCAGGACATTGATGCCCATCTCCTTGCAACTATTGATATACCGGATGATTTTATCGCGGTTGTCCTTCTCGCTGGTCAGCAGGGCCGCCATGAATTCTTCCGGATAGTGGGCCTTGAGATAGGCGGTCTGATAGGAAATCATCGCATAGGCGGTGCTGTGTGATTTGTTGAAACCATATTCGGCAAATTTATTCATCTGTTCCCAGATGCGGGTAGCCTTCTCTTCGGGGATGTGATTCTGCTTGGCCCCGGCAAGGAATTTCGGCATCTCCTTGTCCATCTCGGCAACCTTCTTTTTGCTCATGGCCTTGCGCAGCGTATCCGCCTCAGCCATGGTGTAACGGCCAATGGCGCTGGCAATCTGCATGACCTGTTCCTGGTAGAGAATGACCCCGTATGTCTCCCGCAAAATATCTTTGAGCTGCGGCAGTTCATAGCTGATTTGTGTTTTCCCCAATTTGCGGGAAATAAAATCCGGGACCATTCCCATTGGTCCCGGACGATAAAGGGCTATCAAGGCGATTATATCTTCTATGCAGTCCGGTTTCATGCTCGTCAGGATCTCCCGCATTCCCGTACTTTCCAATTGAAAAATACCATCGGTGTTGCCCCGTTGCAGGAGCTCATAAGTTGCTTGATCGGTGAGGGGTAATTTGTCGATGTCAATATCAATCCCCCTGCCCTCTTTGATCATATGGAGGGCGTTTTTGATCACCGTCAAGGTTTTGAGACCCAGGAAATCAAATTTTGTCAACCCTACCGACTGGATATCGTTCATGGAAAACTGGGTTACTACTTCGTCTTTGGCACCTTTATACAGGGGTACACGGTTGACCAGGGGCACGTCGGAAATCACGACACCGGCGGCATGGGTCGATGAATGGCGGTTCAATCCCTCCAGGGCTCGCGAATATGTCAGGAGCTTCTGAATACGTTCGTTTTTTTTCGCCTCTTCCTTGAGGCGCGGTTCCATCTTTAATGCGTCGTCAAGGGTAATATTCAAGACATTGGGAATCATTTTCGCAATGGCATCCACCTCGCCATAAGGAATATTCATGGCCCGGCCGACGTCTCTGATAACCCCTTTGGCAAGCATCTTTCCGAAGGTGATTATTTGGGCGACATTGTCACTGCTGTATTTTTCCGTTACATAACGGATGATCTCGTCCCGTCGCTCCTGGCAGAAGTCGATGTCGATATCGGGCATGCTCTTGCGGTCCGGGTTGAGGAAACGTTCAAAGAAGAGACCGTAACGAATCGGGTCGATGTTGGTTATCCCAGTGGCGTAAGCCACAAGACTACCCGCTGCCGAACCACGGCCAGGTCCGACGGGAATCTTCTGCTCTTTTGCATAATTGACAAAATCAGCTACAATGAGGAAATAACCGGCAAATCCCATGGACTTGATCATGGCCAGTTCCTCAGCGAGGCGCTTTTCATATTTCCCGGCAACTTCCAAATCTCCCCCAGGATTGACTACCGTGGCCAGATGATGGAGGCCCTCTTTGGCGATTTTTCCAAGATGTTCGTCGAGGCTCTGGTCATTATCCAGTTTGACATGGGGAAGATAAAACTGACCAAACTCCATAGTAAGATTGCATTTCCCCGCTATGATAACAGTGTTTGCTATCGCTTCGGGGCAATAGGAAAACAGGGCTTTCATCTCCTCCGGGGAGCGGAAAAAGAACTGATCCGATTGAAATTTCATTCGATTCGGGTCTTCGATGGTCTTTCCGGTCTGGATACATAAGAGAATCTCGTGCGCCTCGGCGTCTGCCTGGTTTAGATAATGGCAGTCATTCGTCGCTACCAGGGGGATGGATAACTTTCTGCTTATCTCCATCAATCCTTCGTTGGCGATCTTTTGATCGGGAAGACTATTCTCCATGATTTCCAGATAGAAATTTCCCGCTCCAAAGATGTCCTGGTATTCTTCTGCCGCCCTCAGCGCCCCCTCAGTATTTCCCTTGAGAATGTGATCGGCAATTTCACCATGCAGACATGCACTCATACCAATGAGACCTTCGTGGTGCTGACGGAGGAGCTCTTTATCTACCCGGGGTCGGTAATAATATCCTTCCAGGTAGCCAGCAGACGATAATTTCAACAGATTTTTGTAACCCTGCATGTTCTTCACCAGGATAACAAGATGGCGGGAAGTTTCGCCTATGCCCTGGGAACTTTTTTCAAGGCGGCTGCGGGGGGCAACATATATTTCGCTGCCAATTATCGGTTTGATGCCATATCGATAGGCGTGCTGATAAAAATCGATGGCCCCGAACATATTGCCGTGGTCAGTCATGGCAACCGCGGGCATATGATGTTCCTTTACCTTCTTCAGTAGGTCATCGATGCGGATGGTTCCGTCTAAAAGACTGTACTGGGTATGGACGTGGAGATGAACGAAATCAGCGTGCTTCATGCTAATCCAGCCAGTAGTTGGGCGCTTCCTTGGTGATGATTACGTCGTGGACATGGCTTTCACGAAGTCCGGCGGAGGTAATACGAACAAAGGTGGCTTTCTGATGCATCTCCGCTATGGTGCGGCAGCCAAGATAACCCATGCCGGCCTTTAACCCGCCGACAAGCTGGTAGATACTGGCTGACAGCGAGCCCCGGAATGGAACCCGTCCTTCGATGCCCTCGGGAACCATCTTGAGATTGTCTTCAATATCATCCTGATAATACCGGTCACGGCTTCCTAATTTCATGGCCTCGAGGGAGCCCATGCCGCGATAGACCTTGTAGCTGCGCCCCTGGAAAAGGATGGTTTCACCGGGACTTTCCTCGGTGCCGGCAAAAAGCCCGCCGATCATGACCGTACTGGCCCCAGCCCCAAGAGCCTTGGCGATATCGCCGGAGAATTTGATGCCGCCGTCGGAGATAACGGGAATACCTTTTTGTGTACAATACTTATGAGTTTCGCGGATGGCAGTCATCTGCGGAACGCCCACACCAGCGACAACTCTCGTGGTGCAGATAGAGCCGGGGCCGACCCCTACTTTAACCGCATCCACCCCGGCCTCGATCAATGCTTTCGCTCCTTCCAAGGTGGCGACATTACCGGCAATAAGTTCGCAGGTCGGGAAAATTCTCTTTGTCTCCCGAATTGCATTGATAACTCCTTTGGAATGACCATGGGAAGTGTCGATAACAATCACATCGACGCCAGCGGAAATAAGCGCCTGCACCCTTTCTTCGCGGTCGATGATGCCGACGGCTGCGCCGACGCGCAAACGCCCCAGGGAGTCTTTGCTCGCGTTGGGATATTTACGAATTTTTTCAATATCTTTGATAGTTATCAGGCCTTTAAGATTATATTCGTCATCAACAACCAGGAGCTTTTCAATTCGGTGTTTATGAAGGAGTTTCTTAGATTCTTCCAAAGAAATGTTCGACGTAACCGTAACGAGATGATCTTTGGTCATCACGTTCCCGACCGGCTGTTCCAGGTTCGTCTCGAAACGGAGATCGCGATTAGTCAATATCCCCACCAGCCGCTTCCCTTTGACAACAGGAACCCCGGAAATATGATATTCGTTCATCAGATTCAGGGCATCCTGAACCATCTGTTCCGGTCCAATGGTTATCGGATCGACGATCATGCCGCTTTCCGATTTCTTTACCTTGTCGACTTCAATCATCTGCCTTTCGATGCTCATGTTGCGATGAATGATCCCGATTCCACCTTCCTGAGCCATGCAGATGGCCGTTTTGGATTCCGTAACCGTATCCATGGCAGCGCTCAGAATTGGTATCTTGAGGGTGATATTGTTGGTAAGGCTGGTTGATGTATCTACGTCTTTGGGTAAGATGGATGATTCTGCAGGAACAAGGAGCAGATCATCAAATGTCAGAGCCTCGGCGATATGATCCGACAGCATTGCAGGTACCTCCGTTTGTTTGGTATATTAAATATATTTAGTTTCAATATTATAATGTTGCCCATTAACCTTCAAGTAAAATATCTCTTGGCCCTCATCGTGTTCAATATGTTCGGCAAGCTGATAATAGGCAGCTCTTGAGAAGCGAGCCCTGAATGAATGTTCCCTTACCTGGCAATACATTACATTGTCAGGACTTATCCAGAGGGTGCGGGGATCCAGCGTTTCCGCCGTCTCATCGCAAAGCAGGAGCTTAATTCCCATTCCATTGCCGTTTTCCGTTTTTAAATAATCAACCGCTTTAACAATGTAAGCCGAATCTTCCACATCCACAAAACAACGGTCATTAGGAAGTTCGATAACATATCTTCCCTCGTCATCGAGATGCAAGTTCTGATAAAAATAATTAACAAAATCGCGGCGAAACATTTCGGCGCCCTGGTAATACCAGACGCCCTCTTTATCGATCCTGATGTTACATGGGGGGGTGTTTTCCTGTTCTTTCAACATTTTTCTCACTTATTAGAAACCGGTTTTGCTGTCAAGTAACAGGGTCACGGGGCCGTCGTTAAGAAGATCGATCTTCATCATAGCCTGAAATTCCCCCGTTCCGACTTTATGTATCTTCTCCTTACTTTTTACTACGAAGTAATCGTAGATCTTTTTCGCATTTATCGGCTCTTCGGCCTTATAAAATGAGGGCCTTCTTCCTTTACGGCAATCCCCCAGGAGGGTAAACTGCGAGATGACCATGAACTCCCAATTTTTATCAAGAAGGGACAGGTTCATCTTTCCATCGGAGTCTTCAAATATTCTCAGGTTGATGATTTTGTCGACGAGATAATCGGCGTCCCTAGTCGTGTCACCCTTTTCAACCCCGACGAAGGCAATAAGTCCCTGCTGGATACTGGAAATGTTTGTACCGCCCACAGTAACGGCGGCCCGATCAACCCTCTGCACAACTGCCCGCATCATACTTTCCCGACTTTATGTGTGACGGGATGGTAGCAGTAAACAACATCGCCTTCAAGTCTTTTATTGTCATGCCGGCAAATATTTGCTAGTTCATCTTTAATGAGTCAACGCATCCTCTTGATCAACCCCTGGATCTACGATTTTTCCGCCTACGATTTCTGGATGAAGCCCATAGGGTTGCTCTATATGGCCTCCTATCTGCGTAAAAACGGCCTGGACGTCCAATTGATCGACTGTCTTGATAGTGGCGCTCTCGATTTTATTTCACCCGGTGAGATCAAAAGGCCGGCAAGAAAACAAGAGGGACAGGGTAAGTTTATCAAGGAAAAAGTTGCCAAACCCGAAGCATTGGCCGAC
>JALNVY010000114.1 GCA_023231165.1 Syntrophales bacterium
CCGGCATACATCTTGTACATATACTTGTTCTTCAGTTCTTCCGTGCCAAAGCGTTCGATCAGGCCACCGGCGCCGAGGGTCAGGCCCGGGTACATGAGAAAGGCAAAATTGGCCGCTGAAAACAATTCGTTGCAGATACTGACGACAACGAGGGGCATTCCCTGGCCGCCCACCTCCGGTGATTTTATAGGGGCAACCCAGCCGCCTTCGCAAAACTTCTTGTATGCGTCGTGATAGCACTTGGGGACCCGCACCTGACCGTCCTTATCCAGATGACAAGCCTCTTGGTCTCCAATGGCATAGGTAGGCACAATGACATTGACCGCCATCTTCTCTGCCTCGTTTTGCATCATCAGCACGACATCCTTCGAGTAATCGGCAAATTGCTCTTTCTCGAAGAGCTTCTCAATGCCGATCTGTTCAAAAAGGACAAACTGCTGATCCCTCATGTTCACCAATCCGTTACTCATAGCAACCTCCTGTTCTTTTCATTTCGCCTTTTCCGATCACGTCTAAATCTTTTCGCCCGGAGAAACACATCAGAAAAGGCCTGGGGGGAAAGGCGTGTTTCTCCTGCGCTTTGTCTTGTTATCGTCTATCCTTCCAAAGAGCTTTCCGGTTACTGACCATTTCCCGATGGCGTTCTCATGCCCCGGAGAAAGGTATTCAACCCGGTCTTGATTGTGGATCGGATCCGCTCCTCACGTTTTTCCTCGGTACCTGTAAACAGGTGCAGAGAAATGATCCCGTTCAGCAGGCCCCAGATGGCATTGCGCTTCTGGCGCAGGTCTATATACTGCGGAAACTCGCCCGAACGGATGCCCATCATGAATATTTCTTCAATAATTCCTATTGTTTTGTTCGTGGCTTTCACGATGAGGTGGTCAATTTCTTCAGGAAGGTTCATGTTGTCGGTATTGAGCATGTAATTCATCATGATCCGGAAGAGCTCCCGGTCGTTCAAAGAGAAATCCGTATAAATGTTGGCAAGGCCCATAAGCATCGCCGAGCTGCTCTGCCCTTCCTGGATCAAATTAACCATGGCCTTGTGGAATTTATCGATGTCGCTAAGAAGGATCTGGGTGTAGATATCTTCCTTGCTCTTGAAGTATAGATAGACCGAACCTTTGCTCAGTTCCGCCTTTTTGGCAATGCTTTCCACGGTGACATTCTTGGAGCCCTTGTCGAAAAAAAGCTTCCGGGCGGCCTTGAGGATCGCATTTTTCCGGTTTTCCTTCTCTCTTTTCCTTCTCTCTTCGAGTCCCACTGGTAATGTCCTCTATTCCGTGACTTCTAACCAGATATTGAACAATGGTCACATACTGACCAATGGTCATGGAACAACTACAAGACTTTTTTGTCCGTGTCAAGATATTTTTTAGATTTACAAAAATTATCTTGGATCAGAAGTGATTTCGCCATTTTATCATTGCAATCACGGACTATTATCTATAAAGAAAACCCGCAATGACCAATTTATTGATATGTTTGTGGTCTATGTCTTTCGTTATGAAATCGTCTTGCCCCTATTGCCCCTTGCCCGGATGACAGTTCGATGATATATAGACCGGGCTATGACAGCAAAAGACTTCGACCTCCTCATTCTCGGTGGCTTCGTATATGACGGCCTGGGTCGTCCCGGCGTGGAAACCGATCTCGCCGTAAAAGGGGATCGAATCGCAGCGTTGTCAAGGGGAATAACTCCTTCCCAGGCAAAAACAGTCATCGATGCCAGGGGAATGGCCGTCGCTCCCGGATTCATCGACCCCCACAGTCATACCGACATTGAACTTCTCGTCAACCCCCGGGCAGAAAGCAAAATCCGGCAGGGTGTCACGACCGAAATCTCCGGCAATTGCGGCTATACCGTTTTTCCTCTCTCCAGGCTGAATTACGAGGAAAAAAGAAGGTATTGTGATGAACAGTACGGCGTGCCACTGGTCTGGCGCGATCTTCAGGGTTTTTTTGAACAACTCGAACAAAAGGGCATCGCTCTCAATTATACGACCTTTCTTGGCCACGGTACCCTCCGAAGCGCCGTATTCGGTTCCCAGGACCGGCATCCAACGCCTGAGGAAATGTCGACCATGAAGCAGTTGATCCGGGAGAGCATGGAGGCCGGCGCCGTCGGCCTTTCTACCGGGCTCATCTATGTGCCGGGCTGTTTCGCGGACCGTCAGGAGCTGATTGGACTGTGCCGGGAGGCAGCGGCCTATGGCGGGATCTACAGTACCCACATGCGGAACGAATCGGATTATCTCGTCGAGGCGGTGGAAGAGGCTATCGCCATTGCCAGGGAGGCGCGGATCAGCCTCCAGATCTCCCATCTGAAGCTCGCTTACCCGCGTAACTGGTCGAAGATTCACTGGGTCCTCTCCAGAATCTCCGAAGTCCAGTCCCAGGGAATGGAAATACTTGCCGACCGCTATCCCTATACGGCGACTTCAACCGTCCTGTCGGCGTTCATGCCCCCGTGGATCCAACAGGGCACTACGTCCGAGTATCTTGCCCGCCTCCTGGACCCCGCTTTTGATGAAAAAATCAGAGCTCATGTAGCTGCTCAGGAAGAGAAGGTCGGTTCCTGGGACAATGTCTTTATATCCTCCGTACTGCGCAAGGATAATGAACACCTGGCGGGCAAGAGTATCCGGCGGGCCGCCCAGGATGCCGGCAAGGAACCTTATATCTTCATCCGGGACCTGCTGGTTACGGAAGAAGACCAAGTCTGGATGATCAACTTTTCTTTGAACGAAGACAATTTCAAAAGGATTATCCTTCATCCTCTCGTTATTATCGGCTCCGACGGCTGGGCGCGGGCCCCTTACGGCCCTTTAGGCAAGGACAAGCCTCACCCGCGATCCTACGGAACATTTCCGCGCATGTTGGGCCGTTATGTTCGGGAAGAGAAGATTATGAGTCTCGAACGGGCCATCGAAAAGATGACCTCCCTGACGGCAAGGAAATTCGGTCTCTATGGAAGGGGACAGATCAAAGTGGGTAATTTTGCCGATCTGGTGATTTTCGATCCCGACCGGATCATCGACAAATCCACGTGGACAGATCCCCATCAATATCCAGAGGGCATTCCTTACGTGATCGTCAATGGAACACCGGTTATCTTCGAAGGAGAACACACGGAGGCACTCCCCGGACGGATCCTCCGCAAGCGCCATACTCTCAATATATAACTCCGGTTTCAAAGCAAAGATGATATCAATGAGGCGATGCAGCCAACAAAGATAGCGCTTTGCTTTGAAGCCGGAGCTACAGTACTTTCACTATGAGCATAGTAATGTCATCAAACTGCGGCTCCTGACCGGCAAAGGCCACCACGTCGTCCTCAACCTTACCGATGATCTCCTGGGCCGGCAGATTACGGTACTTCTTGACCGTCTCGATCAACCTTTTTTCACCATAGGCCTCCTCAAGGTGGTTGATCGCTTCCGTCACACCGTCGGTATAGCAAACGAGCAGATCCCCTGCGGCAAGATCCACTTCGGCCTCCTCCAGATCTATGAAATGGACGACGCCGAGGGCAATGCCCCGCGTCTTCAGGACGGAGATCTCTTCTGAGTTGCGTTTAAGTATAAATGGCGGGTTGTGACCGGCATTTACATAGCGCAGGCGTTTTTCCTTCACATTCAGGATGGCATAGAACAGGGTGACAAACATTCCCGATGTAGAATCCCGACAGATCAGCTCGTTGGCCTGTTTAATGGCCGCTGCCGCCGAAGGGTTATCCGTCGCACTGGCCCGGACAATGGTCCTGGACAGCCCCATGAATATAGCCGCCGGCATACCTTTCCCGGACACATCGGCAATCACCAGTCCCCAGGAGTCAAGGGATACGGGAATATAATCATAAAAATCTCCTCCTACCTCCCGGGCAGGCAGGTTGCTGGAGGCAAGGTCAATCCCCCCGATATATGGCGCATGCTGGGGGAGAAGACGCAATTGGATCCCCCGGGCGATTTCCAGCTCCCTTTGCAGACGCTCCCTCTCCGCCGTTGTACACTTCAGGTCCTCCATGTGCCACTTGAGGTCCCGGGCCATTTTATTAAAGGAATCGGCCAACTCTTCAAGTTCATCTCCCGTTTTTACCTCGACGGTATGTTCCATTTCCACACGGCCGATGGCCTTGGCACCCTTGATCAGGGCCAGAATAGGGTTGGTGATCATCCGGGAAAGCAAAAAGGAAATGGCGGCGACGATGAGCAACATAGCAGCCATGATCATCATGAAACTGTAACGTATGCCGTCTATGCCCTTGTTGATCTCATTGCGAATCTTCGTCGTTGCCGTGGCAATGCGCAGCTTCGTGTCCTCGGCAGGACGGGAAAATTCATCGATATAGGTTGTCGCCGCTACCCGGTAGGGCGTTCCCTTGATGGGGGCAATGTACATGAACTTCCGGCGGATGACACGATCCGAATCCTGCCAGTTGTAATATCCCCCTCCGGAAGTGCCGTCCAGGGCCTGCTCGAAGAGGGCCCAGAAGCCCGGCAGCATATCTTTCCAGTTGTGCATGTCGTAATTGACCAGCTCCCGGTTGGGATGAAAGCGCATGAACCCCTTCTGATCAAAAATGATAGTATAGCCGGTAACGCCTACGGACTGGACGGCAATCTGCTGAAACTCCTTGTCTGCTTGAAATTTTTCGATGGACACGCCGGGGTGGCGACGGAGGAAGATCTGGCACTGGAGGGCCACGTCAATCGCCTGCTGACGGATCATGCCGGCGCCAAGATTCTCCAACGCCTGGGCGCTGTCCGTAGAGGCACTCTCGCCGATGGCGGTGCTGGCCTTTACTGTATAACGGCTGACCTCCTCGATGTCCCGCTGGGCGATATAACCGAACACGACGAGGGGAACGAGGGAGATTCCCAGAAGCACCAGGAGCATCTTGGTCCGGATACGGAATCGGGGATCTTTTACAGACGCAGTTTCTGCCATTGAATATCCTGATCGAGTCGGTAATAAGCGTGCCTTCTGCCATCCGGTGATTTCTTGAGGACAAAATCGTTAATAACATAACCACGGGCCAAATAGTGCATGAACAGGGCCCGGCACTTGTCCCGCAGGGACTGGGCCCGGCTGCGGTCGGTCTTGAGGAGGCGATCCTGATCATAGGGAATCTCGATAAAGATGGGGCTCTGATTCGATTGAAAGAGCCATTTCTCGCCATGCATTTCCAAGCCATCCGCTCCGATTTCAATCTCATTAATCGCATTATCGGAGGTGATGATTGCCGGGTCCAATTCCGGTATCTTCCCCTCTTCCATGCGCTCTCGGACCCGATCCGATCCGATCAGCCATTCAATAATAAACCGGTCTGTTGAGATCCCTCTGTTGAATTGATCATTGGTAAAAACAGCGCTGTAATAGTTAAATCCGATTTCACGAACAAGCCCGCCCATCTTCCGCAAATAGATATAACCGTTGCGGGACTGCAAAGGGTCAAATGTCCAGCGGATCCTTGGGATATTCCGCTCTTTGGCAGTCTCGTACATGGCAGTCACCATGGCATCTCCGACATTTTTATCCTGATAGCGTTCATCGACGCCCATCCGGGCGCCATACCAGAAAGGTCCTTTTTGATCGAAATCGGCAAAGAGGGCGGTAAAGCCGATGGGACGGTCTCCCTCGTACCAGGGATCATCCTTGGCCATGGCTTCCTTTTCCTGCGTGGAATAGACCCCTTCATCGAAAGCAGTCAAAATGAGACCGTTGGTCAGATAGGCCAACTCGAAATAGAGCATCGGGGCATTGACCTCCCGGTAACCTTCCCTTTTCCAGACACGCTTTTCCAGTTCCACGACATCATTGAGCACCGTGGCACGCAGATAACGCTCCACCCGGATATTCACTTTTCTGATGCTGTCGTCGGTCATTGACCCTTACTCCTTTATCATCCCTGTACCCACCGCGGGCGATAATATGTCCTCATCAGGCGCCGGCATGCATGTCCTGGCTGGAACCTGAAAACCGCCCGTTATTCCCGCAGATGAACATCGTCAGGACGTTCTTGTCCCCCTCCCGTCGGTAGAGCAGTTCGTCAACCATGCGCTGAATCAGAAAAACTCCCAGACCGCCCATCTTACGGTCCCTGACGCTGCAATGGATATCGGGTTTGGCAAGGGAACGGACATCAAAGGGGACGCCGCTGTCCAAAATATCGATGGTAAAACGTTGATCATCAGTAATGCCCCCGCGTAATTCTATATCCCCCGGCTGTCCCTCATAGGCATAACGGATAATATTCACCAAGGCCTCTTCCACGGCAAGTTGCACCCTCGGTATCTTCTCCGCAGCCAGGCCATGCTGCTGCAGCCACCTGGATAGTGGTTGGATAAATTCCTCAAGATGATCCATCTTGGCAGGCAGGATAATATGTAGCAGGGACATAAACGTTGACCATTATACGGACGCCTTGGCAGCGTCGAGGTTATCATAAATGGGGAATATGGAAGAAAAGCCCGATATCTCGAATACTTCTTTTACTGCCCCGTTCAAATCACTCAGGATAACTGCCCCGTTGATCGGTTCCAGCCTTTTTGCCAGGGCCAGAATGCTCTGGAGTCCGGCGCTGCTGATGTATTCGAGGGACTTGAAATCGATGAGGATCTGAGTTTCTCCCTGGTCGATGAAGTCGTCCACGGTTTTGTCGAATTGCGGGGCCGAAACAGCATCCATTCTTCCCGTCAAGGCAATGATGACGACCTGCCCCTCCTTTTTGACGTCAATCTCCATACCATCCCCTCCTGAAGATACGGTTGTCCTTATGAAATTTTATGAAAAGTAACATAGAATCCGATGGATGGTCAAGACATTGTTGCAAATATTTTATCGTCTTGACAGGCTGTCAGCGTGGTTCTATAGACCTCGGAGAGACCGTCTTGCTTCCTCTCCCTTCAAGGGGGAGATTAGGAGGGGATGGGGTTCAAGACTTTCTTATCGTGTCGTCAACTCTAATGGAGGCAAAAATATGAAACTTCAGGAAATGTTCAAACTCAATGGTAGAGTAGCTATCGTGACCGGCGGCGGCCGGGGAATTGGCAAGTTTATCGCTGCCGGTCTTGCAGAGGCGGGGGCGGATGTCGTTGTCACCTCGCGGAAAATAAAAAACCTGGAGGCGACGGCGCTGGAACTGGAAAAGGATTACGGTGTCCGGACCCTTGCCATCACCTGCGACCTGGCCAAAGAAGCGGATATCGAACAAATGGTCAATGCTGCCATGGAAAAGTTTGGCCGCATCGATATTCTTGTGAACAATGCCGGCGCCACCTGGGGCGCCCCGACCCTGGATTTCCCTCTGGATAGATGGGATCAGCTCTTCAATATCAACGTGCGGGGGGTGTGGATTCTGACTCAGAAGGTTGCCAGAATCATGAAAGCACAGGGTAAAGGCTCAATAATAAATATTTCTTCAATTATGGGATTCCGGGGCTCCGAAGAAGCCGTCCACCCGGCTGTTCCCTACAACTCCACCAAGGCAGCCATCAATATCCTGACCATGAATCTCGCCGTGAAACTGGCCCCCTACCATATCCGGGTCAATGCTATTGCTCCCGGTTTTTTCAGAACGGACATGATGTCGTATATCGAGAAGCCGGAATTCAAGGCCGCCTATGATGCCACCCTAAACATGATCCCCCTCCACAGAGTCGGCGACATGGATGATATGAAGGGCGTCGCCGTTTTCCTGGCCTCGGACGCCTCCGCCTACATGACCGGGCACGTCCTCATCAATGATGGCGGTTACCTGGCCAAATAA
>JALNVY010000115.1 GCA_023231165.1 Syntrophales bacterium
AGCTCCTCTTTTCAGCCCTGTTCGCCTGCCATTGTGTCATCGTATTCCTCCTCAAATCTTTTGGAGAAATCCTTGACATAATTCTGAGTTGCTGTGAAGATGCGGTTAATTAGACGCTTACGTTACGATCGATGGCGCAGTTGGAACTTCAGTTGACGTTCCCTTTACGACTGCGGGAAGATATGATGTGGCAACTATCGTCTATCCAACGGATTACCCCAATTCATACAAGACAGGTACCGTTTCGGTAGTGGTTTCAGAATATCCTGCTCCTACGATCACGCTGGATGGTTCCACAACAAGTTATGAGGGTGAAACAAAGCAATACACTGTCACTCACGATTCAAGTTCACCTGTAGCAATCTCGTGGACGCTGAATGGTACCGTGATTGATGGCGCTACCGGTACTTCCGTGGACATTCCCTTTACGACGGTGGGCACTCAGAACGTTGCAGTCAGTGTGAATTTGACAGCATATCCCAATTCAAAAAGGACGGGTACCATTTCGGTGGTGGTTTCAGAATATCCGGCCCCGACAATTACGATGGGTGGCTCAACAACGAGCATCGTAGGTGAAACGAAGCAATACTCGGTCACTTCTACTTCGACTGACCCTCTGACGATCGCATGGTCAATTAATGGAACAGTGATCGAAGGCGCAACCGGAACTTCAGTTGACATTCCCTTCTCAGCAACGGGCAACTATGATGTAAGCGTAAGCGTCTATCCGACTGCATACCCCAATTCAAAAAGGACAGGCACCGTTTCGGTAGTTGTATCAGAATATCCTGCCCCGATAATTACGATAGCCGGTTCCACAACAAGTATCGTAGGTGAAACGAAGCAATACACGGTCACTTCTCCCTCAACTGATCCTCTGAAGATCGCTTGGTCGCTCAATGGCACTGTGATTGATGGCGCAGTTGGCGTCTCTGTTGACATCCCCTTTGCAACGGCTGGTACCCAAAACGCGGCAGTAATAGTTTATCCAACGGCATATCCCAATTCAAAAGCGACAAGCGCCATTTCGGTAGTGGTTTCTGAGTATCCGGCACCCATGATCACGCTGGACGGACCCATGACAAGTAACGTAGGAGAAACGAAGCGATATACTGCGACTTCTACCTCCACTGACCCTCTGACGATCTCGTGGACGCTCAATGGTGCCGTGATTGATGGCGATACCGGTACCTCCGTTGACATTCCTTTTACGATGGCTGGCCCCCAGAACGTAGGCGTCACCGTCTATTCAACGGCGTATCCTGATTCGAAAAAGACAAGCAGCATCCTTGTAATGGTTTCGCAATACCCCGCTCCATCAATCACGATGGACGGTCCCACGACGGCTATCGCAGGGGGAACGGGACAATACACCGTCACTCACGATTCGAGTTTACCTGTAACAATCGCCTGGACACTCAATGGTATAGTGATCGAAGGTGCCATTGGTGCTTCGGTTGACGTATCCTTTGCGACGACAGGAAATTCTACCGTGGCAGTCACCGTCTATCCAACCGCGCATCCTGATTCAAAAAGAACGGGTTCTATCCCTGTGGTGGTTTCGGAATATAAAGCACCATCAATTACGATGGCCGGCCCCCGAACGAGTGCCGTAGGGGGAACGGGACAATACACCGTCACTCACAATTCGAGTTTACCCGTATCAATCGCCTGGACGCTCAATGGTAACGTGATTGAAGGTGCCACCGGTGCCTCTGTTGGCATCCCCTTCACGGCGGCGGGTAGCTATGATGTAGGCGTAACCGTCTATCCAACTGCATATCCTGATTCCAAACGGACAGGTTCTCTGGCAGTCGCGGTTTCGGAAGTTAAAGCGCCGTTGGTTGGACTCTCGACTATCAAAAGCGGTGTGGTGGGCAATACAATAACCCTTAAAGCGACGGCAGTGGGTCAGATCGCAGGCATACCCCTGGTGGTGAAGTGGAAGCTGCCTGATGGAACAAGTGTCGATGCCTTGACCACGACATACACACCACGTCTCGAAGACGTGGGCACAGCCACTTTTAAATTCACCGCGTATCCTGAAGGATATCCGGATAGTACGAAAGAGTCGGAGCTACAAGTTCCGATAACGAATTACGCACTTCCCACTTTCACGCTCAGGAACTATACCAAGAACACCGGCATAGCTCCATGGATAGTTGTTTACGGAGCGAACGCGAATCTCACTGGCATTACCAGTGGGACGTTAACTTATACATGGGACATGGGTGACGGTTCTGCGGTCAAACCAAACAAGAATAAGGCAACCCATACCTATACTCAACCCGGCAACTATACCGTAACTTTAACGGTTACTGACGCGAAAGGAAACAGCACAGTAGTAACCGACATGATCATCGTAACGCCAGTATCCCCGATTTCTGTTGACGCAATTACAGTGACAGGCACCAACAAATACATGAGGGCTCCTGTCGTTGGCATCTTCAAATCAACAATTTCCGGAGGTAATCCGAAAGCGGACAGATTTGTGAACTTCACCTGGACAGTCAATGGACAGCCAGTGGGGCGGAATTCGAGTCAGGCAACCTATGAGTTTAAAGAGCCTGGGACCTATGAAATCGGTCTTACGGTAACATCGATGAGCGGACTTACGGGTTCTGGAACAACGACGGTTGCGGTCAAAGAGAATATACCGCCGGAATGTACGATAGAAGCCACGGATTATCCGGATAGGAAGTACACGAAGCTGTTGTCGAAGTGTACTGACGAGGACGGCAGGATTCGGAGCTGGAGTTGGGATCTCGGTAACGGCCAGACGAAAAATACCGGCACCGTGTACGCCACTTACGCGGAGAGCGGAACCTACACGGTATCATTGACCGCCACCGACGACTCTGGCAGCTCAGTAACTGTCAGTCAGGACGTTTCGGCTCAAAGATAACATCCACGGGATATAAAAGCCTCCTGTGTGTAAAAATAGTTAAGGCCGGGCAGGGACTGTCCGGCCTTTTTTGTGCCCGACAGGAAGTAATATAGAAGAAACAATGGAAAGCGTCATACGAGAAAGGAGAAAACAAACCAATGACAAACATTGCACGCTACATAGACGATCCACCACAAATATTCTTTTGGCAGGTCGATGAGTTTATAGTTTTTGGATCCTGTTTTGCTCTGGGCACCATGGCCGGATCGCCCACCATAATGATAGCACTCGGATGCACCCTGGCGTATCTCTTGTCGAGGGTCAAGGCGGGCCGAGCGGACGGCTTTTTTATGCACATTTTATACTGGTCTGCGGGTCTGCCGCTGAAGGGATGCCCTCCCAGTTATATTCGTACATATATCGAATAGGAGAAGTGTAGTGGAATATAACAAATGGATAAGGGACTGGAAGACGGCGCTGGCGGAGAATTTCTTTCTCCGCTCCCTGTGCCTACTCTTAGGCATAGGCCTGATTCTGAACGCAACTGTGTTCCGGTCGAAGGAGCGCATCATAATTTCGCCTCCGCAGGTTACGAAGGAATTCTGGCTTGAATCGAACAAGGCGTCATCGGAGTACTTGGAGCAGATGGGGGCCTTCTTCGCGACGTTGGGCGGCAATCTGTCCCCCGCGAGCGCCGAATACAATGTATCGACCCTACTGGGCTTTGTAAGCACCCCTATACACGCCGAAGTAAAGCGCGAATTTGCAGCTCAGGCGCAGTATATCAAGAAACACAATATCACCCAGGCGTATTTCCCGGCGGCGGTGAATGTTGATCGAGAAAATGGCACCGTAACCGTGTCAGGCGAGGTTGTGCGAAATATCGGAACGGTGAGGATCGACAAAGAAGAAATGGTGATCCACATGAAGTTCACGATGGAAAATTACAAGCTCTGGTTACAGGAATTCTACACGGAATATCCTGCTCGTCTCAAGGAAGAAAAGAGGACAAAGTCAGGACAGTTCCAGACAGATAAGATTAAGGAAAAGGAAAAACCATGAAAAAAATACTATTATCGCTGCTGACTATTGTGATTGTAGCGGGCGTGTTCGCCACAAGCTTATTGGCACTGCAAACAGTGACTCTCTCAGAAGGGGCAACTAAGTTCATTGACATCTCCCAGAAGGATCTAAACGTTATCAAGGTGCCCTCGGCAGCCGGTCTCAAGGCATACACGACCAGTCGGGTAATAGACGTCAAGGTGGAAGGCGACAGCATTTACATCAATCTGCTGGACAAGAGCGCCACCGCACCGCAGGAATTGTTTGTGGTGGCGGGCACGGGTACATATCTGTTGATGCTGACACCCAAAGGTGTACCCGCTGAGATGGTCGTTGCCCGGATCCCGGCTGAGACGATTCAAGATGCGGAACAATGGGAAAAAAACCAAGATCATGTGTCCAGCCTCAAGGAACTCATCAAGGCCATGTATCTTGAGATTCCGCCCATGGGGTTCAGCGTGAACAACAAGGAAAAGCGGGATGCGACTACCTGGCTTGGCACACAACGACAGGTCGTTGCCCGCTATACAGGCGCGTCTTTGGAAGGCGAAGTTCATGAACTTAAGAACGTTTCCGATAAACCGCTTCGTGTGGTTGAAAACGAGTTTTACGATCGGGGCGTTCTGTCTGTCTCTGTTGAACGCCATGAGATTCCACCGGGGGAACGCACGACAATTTATATTGTCAGTCGTTCCGCAACGCAGCGGGAGACGGACAAAATGCTTCTAAAATACAACCCTCTGGACATCTTGGGAAATAAGGTAAAGGGAGGGGGGACGACAACGTCAAACAAGCAATGATGAGAATCATTAGGTGCATACGGATCGACAAGGACATATGGGAAGATACACGCAATGCCGTTATAGAGGACAAAACCTACATCAGCCACTTAATCGAGGCTCTGTTGAGGTCGTATCTCCTTGAAAGAGCTATTGCTATGGCATCGTACACATTGAAAGGAACGATTTACGAACATGATGCAAAGCCTGGGAATAAAAGTTGACCGAGTGACCTATGCCAACCCTGCAACCGGCTTCGTCGTGATACGGGGGCTGGAAGGAACGAAGGCCGACGTGACGGCTGTAGACATCTTGCCTGATGTTATGTCGAACATCGACACGGCCCGGCGGCTGACCTTGATGGGAGTGTAGGGAATCGTGGAAGTCCTGTTTCGACATCCAGGCGTAATGATGCTCGCAATGACTCTCTGGTGGGTTGTGCCCTTGTTCGTTGTGAACATCATGACTCATCCGTCTCTTCTGCACATGCAATCTCATATGGTCTATATTGTCATTATTTTTCTTTCCGCCAGCGCGGCAATCACTCTGATCGCCATCAGCGCAGCAACAAATATATGGGCTTATGCAACAAACTGGGGGCGATACCATATCCTCTGCACCGTCTACACCATTCAGATGATTTTCACTCTCCTGATCGTACTGGCGCTCAATGCCTGCCGGATGATCGGGTATTATGGAGGCGACCCGGAGGGGAGTGTGGAGATGTTGTTTATCCCGTCCACTCTGCTGTATTTCGTACTGGGTGTTTTCGTCAGATGGGGCTGCAAGGTGGACGAATGGATCAGGGAACGACAACGTACGCTCGTAATAAGGCAGGTCAGGAAGGAGAGGATCGCTAAGCATGACCAAAATGCGGACAGGCGGCGCGGCGATGGGGGATGGATGGGCGTCATTTTTATACTCAAGTTTGGGCTCTTAATTCTTGGCACCTGGATCGCTTATCAGTCATGGCAAGCGGGCACGTTAGAGGAAGACATGACGAGGTATGCGGACGAAATAATTGAAGCCGTGAAAACCACGTTAGAGTCCAGAGAATCCAGGTCAACTATCATGCCTTGGAAGTAATATAGAAGTATAAATGAGGTTAGCGGATGAGTGAGATAGAATTTGCGTATGAACTTAGCGCCCTTGCCGAGGGATGAAAAAAGCAGGACAAGATAGAGAGGATCCACTGATGGAAGTGTTTATGAAAGTAACAGATTTTATCGATCATGCCAGCATGAAATCGCCTACACTCCGTTCATGCAGGACATGGACAGAGGAATAATCGTGTACTCTCCATAGGAAAGCAAAGAATCGGACATCTTATGGAAATCACTCGTTCCGGCACTGAATATTACACTAAGAGCGTAAAGGACATATTATGCCAGAAGCCCTCATGACCCCTGCCCAGGTCGCATCCATCTTGCAAATTTCCGTGAGGACGGTATATGATCACGCCGATCGTTTGGGTGGTTTCTATCCTTTGGGGATAAAGGTACTACGATTCAGGCCGGAGGTGATTTGTGGGTGTATGGAAGGACAAGATTCGCAAGGATTGGCGGTACGATTTCCTGTACGAGGGGAAGAGGTACGCCGGGGGAGGTCTCGCAAGCAGGCGGGAAGCATTGGCAGCCAAGGAAGAACGCAAAAAAGAAGTGCGTCAGGCGCCGATACAGGAACCGATCATCACCGTCTTTTCAGATATTGCTAAATTGTATTTGGATTATTCCGAGCGCAGACACGCCTCCGGAACCTACAAATACAAGAGCTACGTTTTTGCCTCCTTCATAGAACATCACGGCGACCTTCCCTTTGAAGAAATAACTCCTCAACAGATCCATGAATATCTCAACACTCGACCCTCAAACAATAATTATAATGCCCACAGAAAAGACCTGTCTTCTGTCTGGACCTTTGCAAAAAGGCAATTAGGTATCGATACCCCGAACCCTTGTCAATTACTTGAAAAAATGCCTCACACGCCACGCAGCAAATATATACCCCCGGAGGATGTTATATTAAAGCTTATCATGGCGGCGGACCCGGAAACAGATGAGCAGGACTTACTCCTTGTCGTCATCCATACTCTGGGCCGAATTGATGAAGTTTTGCGTTTGAAATGGGAAGATGTCAATTTCGAGAAGCGCACGCTTACACTATGGACGCGAAAAAGGAAGAACGGCGCCTATGAGGCAGATGCTTTGCCGATGGGCGAAGACCTGCACCGGATACTCAAGGCCCGATGGAAGGCCAGGAAGCAGGAAACATGGGTATTTTTCAACCCTGCTGCAAAGAAGGGCATCGGTGATAGGTTTTATCATCGTCCGAAGATGATGGCCTCGTTGTGCAAAAGGGCTGGGATTCAACCCGTAGGTTATGGCAAGAGGAAGGTGCAGAGAGGAAAGCGCAAGGGGGAGATAGAAGACCACCCTTTACATCTTGGTTTCCATGCCCTGCGTCACTTTATGGCGTCTTATCTGGCTGATCAAGAGAAAGTCGGCGTCAAGGCTGTATCAGGATTGTTGAGACATAAAAATCTGAGAACAACGGAAATATATCTTCATTCCATAGACGAAGGGCAGAGGATTGCCATTGATAAAATTCAGGGGAAATTTACACCAAAAAAAGACGATCCACAAGCATCACTCACAAGCACAAAAGAAAAAGGAGTTAGCGATGGTGCCTAACTCCTTGATTTTATTGGTCGGGGCGGCAGGATTTGAACCTGCGACATCCTGCTCCCAAAGCAGGCGCGCTACCAAGCTGCGCTACGCCCCGATCTCAGTATTTTTTTCGGGAAAATAATTGCTTTGCAAGTATTTTTTCAATTGGTGAACCGCCTGCGACCGATGACTCCATTTATTTTTTTCCGCTGACGTTATCTCCGCTACGGTCTTTCCAATCTCGGGCAAATAAAAAAGGGGGTCATAGCCAAACCCGTGACCGCCGCGATATTCATCCCCGATCCGCCCCCGCCAGCGTCCCTCAAAAGCCTGGTA
>JALNVY010000116.1 GCA_023231165.1 Syntrophales bacterium
ATCGTTGCCAATCTCACCGCGAAAATGCTCATCAAGCTCCGAGAGCATCTCATCTCTCTGCTCAGGAAAGGGGGAGTTATCGTCATATCCGGCATTATTGAACAGAACCGCGAGGATATAGAGCATCACTTCTTTGCGGAGCCTTTTGTGGTCCACCGGACGATAACGGAAAAAGAGTGGCTCTGTTACGTCCTCACTAAAGAAGGCTACCGGTAGTGACGACGCCCCGCATTTTTTCTCCTCAGCCTTTATACGAACAGCAACTGTATAGCCTCGGGGAGGAGCATCAACACTATCTGAGGCATGTACTGCGCATCAGGATTGGCGGCGCCGTCACCCTTTTCGATGGGTCGGGAAACGACTATCAGGGAGTTGTCGAGCGGCTGGATGCCCAGGAACTGGCGGTAAGGATCATCAATCGTGCCGCCATTGCCGGCAAAACTTGCCGGCTGACCCTGGCCCAAGCCCTTCCCAAGGGGTCCAAAATGGATGACATCGTGGAGAAGGCAACGGAATTGGGCGTGGATAGAATCATCCCCTTTCGCTCATCCCGGTCGGTGCCGAAATGGTCGGTCGAGAAAGCGGCCGACCGGGTCGTCCGGTGGCGCAAGATCGCCATCGAAGCGGCCAGAAGGTGTCGGCGGCCCGATATTCCCCCCATAGAAGACGTCGTCGCTTACGAAGACATCCTCAGGATGGCACATCGGGAAGATGACATGCTCAGTAAGGCGCGGCAAGATATTGCGGCGCCTTCCCCTCCATGGCCTGAATCAGGACCCGCCGCGAAGTGTCCTGCCCCTGTCGGCGTGAGGGACGACGCCTCCTGTCGGATCATCTTCTGGGAGGAAGGCGGTCGGAGCGTCAAATCTATTCTTCATGGTGAAAATGGCCGCCAAGCCGAACATTTTTTCCTGGTCATCGGCCCGGAAGGAGGATTTTCCCGGGAAGAGATCGACAGCGCCCGCAAACTGGGTTTCATTGTTGCCGGCCTGGGAGCTCAAGTCCTGCGAGTGGAAACGGCATCCCTGGTGGTTCTTGCCATTCTGCAATATGAATTGGGGATTTTTTCGATGAACGATGGCGGGAAGTCTTACGATATGCGCGGGGTAAAAATTTGAATAATCACTATGGCGGATTCTGGCGGAGGTGCCTGGCCTTCCTGATCGATCAGATTATTTTGTACAGCATCTATCTTGTCTTTTTCCTGATGGGGCTCCTGTTTTATGCACTCGGCCATCTGGCGCAGGGTGACATGTTCTCGCCCGGAGCGCCGCCGGATATGGCTTCCTGGTTCATGATCCTTTACTGGGGCGCGGTCGTCATTGTGACCGCCCTCTATTTCACCTGTTTTGTGGCCGTCACGGGACAGACGCCGGGGAAAATGGTTCTTGGCTTGAAAGTCGTGCCGGTAGAGCGTGGCATTATGACCTTCGGCATGGCCTTTCTACGGTGGGTGGGATATATCGTTTCCAGCTTTTTCTTCTATCTCGGTTTTGTCTGGATTGCTTTTGATCCCCGCAAGCAGGGGTGGCATGACAAGATCGCCGGAACCGTGGTTGTACGAGCGAGTAGAGGCGCCGTGCAACCGTAAGACCACTCTATAAAAAAGAAAAATATCTTGACAAATGTGGGGAGATTTAATAGGTGTCCTATCTGTCCACGGGCCGGTAGCTCAGTCGGTAGAGCATCGGACTGAAAATCCGAGTGTCGGCAGTTCAATTCTGCCCTGGCCCACCATGTAAATCAAGGGGTTAGCCAATTCAGGCTGACCCCTTTTTATTTATTTGTGTGAGAGTCTGCGGTTTCGGTTCAAACGGGAAGCGGCAATGGATAATTGCCAGGCGATAAATAACATCAACTTTATTGTCATATCGGGAGAAACCGTTATACTTGACTCAACGGAGGTTCAAAATGAAGATTTTATTTAAAGGTATTTTTTTGTCGTTACACTCATTTTTGCCTGTTTGCTTTCTCCTTATCTGCTTCGTGGTTATGTCCGTGCTGATGCCCAGCAATTCTCTTGCCAGTGACAAGCCGTGGCTTGGCGCGCAGGTGCAGCCTTTGGCCGGCGCGGCAAAAAGGTTTCTTTCCAGGATAACGAGTACAGATGAGGGTGTTTTAGTTGCAAGCGTGGCCAAGGGCGGACCTGGCGAGCAGATGGGAATAAAACAGAATGACATCATTCTGGGTTTTAATTACCATAAAATTAAAAATATCAGCGAGTTTGAACGCGACGTTTCCGGATCAAGCCCTGGCGACAGAATAGTGTTATCCGTATTTCGCATGTCTCCAACCATATTAACCCTTGTAGGAAGGATGGGGCAATCACCGGAGTCCGGCGGACAGGAACAGGTATCAGCGCCTCTCAATGAAAGTCCCAAACAGACGGACGCAGATATGACGGCTAAAATTTTTACACCGGCTGGACATCATGAAATTGAATCCCTGGATTATTCCCGCAACGGCAAGCTGATTATTTCGGGTGGGAGGACATCGCTCAAGCTTTGGGATGCCGCAACTGGCAAAGAAATCAGGACGTTTACCGGTATTACGGATGCTATCTATTCAGTCGCATTTTCGCCGGACGCCAGTCTTGTCCTCACGGGATGTGCGAATCATAAAGCCAAACTCTGGGATGTGGAAACAGGAAAAGCAATAAAGGAATTCACGGGACTGACAAAAGATGACCTGATTGATTCAGTGGCGTTCTCTCCGGACGGCCGCACTGCCCTTACCGGTGGCAGTGATAAAACCATCAGGCTTTGGGATGTCGCGACCGGCCGGGAAATACGCGCATTTACCGGACACACGGCGTGGGTGAACTCTGTCGGCTTTTCACCTGATGGCAAATACGCGCTTTCAGGAAGCTGGGATGGCGCCATAAAGCTTTGGGATATTTCCACAGGAGCAGAAATTAGAACTTTCAAAGAAATCAAAACAGCTTCTGAATATAAAGCCGTTAGAGTGAATATGAGATCAGCGGATAGGAGAGGAAGAGGCGGTGCATTGCCTGCCGCCGTTGCCGCGCCCTCCAAGGCCGATGTTCCGCCTGCGCCCGCTGTTAGGGACTCGACAATCAAGCCTTCAGGCGGGGGGACCGATATTCCGCCCGCACTAATTGTAAGGCAGGCCGAAAAAATGGCGTGGAACATAGAATCTATGAAGAATCGCATTAGCACGGTGATCTTTTCTCCTGACGGCAAATATCTGCTTTCAGGTGCGTGGGACAGCACCATCAGGATGTGGGATGTTTCAACCGGTCAAAAGATAAAAACATTTGCAGGACACACCGGGAGAATTAACTCCCTGGCATTTTCATCTGATGGCGCCCGCGTATTATCGGCGGCACGCGATAATCTGGTAAAACTTTGGGATGTCGCCACAGGGCGGGAACTACGGACATTCACCGGACATACCGGAGAAGTTAGCTCCATCGCTTTTTCAAACAAACCAAATGTTGTTATATCCGGCGGTTTTGATGGCACAATAAGGTTCTGGAACGGAAATTCCGGAGAAGAGTTTATTAAGTTTGTTGGTTTAAATGATGGAGAGTGGATAATTATCACTCAGGAGGGCTATTACAATTCATCGCTCAATGGCCACAAATATCTGAATATTCTCGTAAATAAAAAGGTGTATGGAATTGACCAGTTTTACGATCTTTTTTACCGTCCCGATATCGTGACCTCAAAGCTCAGAGACGAGAATATTAAAGATCTGATCACCCTGACGCTAAGCGACGCGATCAAAACCCCGCCGCCAAGAGTCAATTTTGGCATATTGCCAAAAGAAACCAACGCACCTGTGGCAAAAATCTGCTATCGCGTAAAAAGCACCGGGGGCGGTATCGGCGAAATCAGGATCTTCCAAAACGGCAAGCTAATCAAGTCAGATGGGTTTTATCGGGAAGTGGTTAAAAATGAAACTACTGCAAAGATGAAGCTTGCCTCAATGAATAGTCGGGCTGTCTATCAGGATATGCGCTCAGTGGCTGTGAAGGGCCAGAAATTGCCCGGGGCTCAACTGGATAAGCCCAAAGGTGATCTGGTTGAGGAGTGCGTTGAGGTTGAAACCATCGCGGGAGAGAATGAAATCAGCCTGACAGCCTTTAATGCACCTAACACTGTACAGAGTTTTCTGGAAACGGCCAAGTTCACTTCCACTGTAAGACAGGATGAACCTCATCTTTACATCCTGTCTGTGGGCATTGACAAGTATCGCGACGCATCCATCAATCTCAAGTATGCGGCCAAGGACGCGAAAGATTTTTCCGCCCGTCTTTCCGAGAAGGCTCGCACTCTCTATAAACCGGAAAACATCCATCTGGTCGGGCTAGCCAATGAACAAGCCGGCAAACAGAATATTCTTGCCACGATAGATAGCCTGTCAAAGAAGATAAAACATGGAGACTGTTTCATATTTTTTGACGCCTCTCATGGCCTGTTACTGCAAGGTCAGTACTACATAGTTACCAGCGGTTTTGATGGGAAACTTTATAGTACGACCAGCCTGATAAGTTCCAATGAAATTGTAGAAATTTCCAAGAAGATCAAATCACTGTCGCAACTGTTTGTCTTTGATACCTGCCATGCCGGTGGTGTTGATACCATCGTGAGCGGCCTTTACGATGCCCGGATGTCAGTATTGGCAAAAAAAATGGGGCTGCATATTTTTGCGTCGGCAGGCAGTGTGCAGACTGCAATGGATGGTTACAAAGGCAATGGCTTATACACCTATACGCTTCTGCAGGGGATTGCAAATGGCAGCGAAGTAGATAGCGAGAATGATGGCACGGTGACGGTAACAAAGCTGGGACGATACTCGAAGGACAAGACAACGGAGATTTCAACCAAACTGGGGCATCCCCAGACACCATTTATTATTAATTTTGGGAAAGACAGTACGTTATTCACAGTACGCTGATTATTGAGTATGAGTCATTAGGGTGGCAGGTCTCAACCGCTGACTTTTAGAAGCACGCGAGCTCGGCTTTATTTGGTGTCGCCCTTGACCTGGAATCGGCATGGACAGAGATGCGCTATCGGGTTAAATTATTTGCCACCGTGTTTTTGTCAATGGTCAGAATGGGCTTGCCGTCCCCGTTTTTGATGATTCCTTCCGATTGGTAAGGGTCAAATTCAAAACCAGCGATAATCCGTCCAAAAACTTCCCGCAGGGCGCGCGCACCGATACGCATTTCATCCAGGGCGTGCGTGGCAATCAGATCCAGGGCTTCGTCTGTCATTCGCAGCTCAATGCCCATGGAACCGAAATATTCCCGGGCGTATTGAAATGGGGAATCATCGGCTTGCAGCATGATCTGCTTCAAATCGCGCTTGCTGAGATCGTCAAGGATAGCGATAGTATGGAAGCGAGAGATAAACTGCGGGTACATCCCGTAGGTGAACAGGTCAGAAAGTTTCAGGGCTGCCTTGAGGATAAATCTGACCTTATAACGGACGCCCCCATGGCCGTCCATTTCCGCGACCTCTTTGAACTCCCGCTCATCGCCGTGATTGGCGATCACCTTATATACCTGCTCGTAGAGTTCCTCGAACGCGCCGCCGCAGATGAACAGCATCCGGGAGGTATCGATAGGCAGTTTCACCTTGCGTTTGCCGTCCTCGTCATAAAATCCCGTCTCCAGGAAAATCGTTTCACCCTCAAGCAGGGTCAGAAGAGATTGTTGGATGCTGATTCCCGTCGGATTGACCTTTCCGGATATTTTAGAGGATATCTTGTCAATTTCGTCGATGCAGACCGTGGCGTTTTCGATGTATTCCTTCATTTCCTCCAAAGTGACCTTGGATCCTGTCACTGTCAGTACTTCGGATTCAAGGTTCTTGAACAGCCGGATGGTGTTGATCAGCCCCGCTTCATCCATCAGCATATTGGCATTGGTGATGGTCATGATTCTGAATGGATTCAATCCTTCATGTTCGTTGTAAAACTGTTGAATCGACTTCATGATTGTGGTCTTGCCGGTACCACTGTTACCGATCAGTAGCACGTTTCCCGACCGGAGGCCTTGAATATGCTTATAAACTGCCACGGCGACCTTCCTGATCACGTCTTGCTGACCCAGTACCTTGCTGGATAAATACTGAAAAATATCAACGGGGAAATATTTATTTGTCATAAAGGTTTACCTTTGTTAATTTTAATTGATGGGCACTTGCTTTTTCTGGGGGGGAATATAAGTAAATAATTCATATATGTCAATCAAAACAAAACTAAAGCATGATGTTGAAAAGACTATTTCATAATGCATTATGAAATTGATCAGCGATCATGACCATACTGGAATCCATTACAAATATTCGTCGGTCTGGCAGAATGTTCTGTAATTAAATGATATTTGTACGGCATTGATATTATTACGCTTATTAATGCCTACATTTCGAGCAATCAGCAAGAAAGCTATCTTAAATAAGCAATTGTTAAATTTATCAACAACGTTATAAACAGCCCTACACACATCTATAGGCTTTGGTATTAAGACTGATCATGAAAACAAGCGTTTCCGGCAATAGGCATTGTTAATAAAAGAGATGCGCATTCACATATCATCAGAGAAAGTCCTATAACCAATATCTTGCAGTGCTTCATAATCATTCCGCCTGATTCCCATCCGTGATTCATCCTTCCACTGATTGTTAAAAAAACAGTCCTGCCATATATTACAATCGAAAGAAGAAAAGAACCCAAGGAGGCGCAGGAATGATCATCACAAGGAATGAAAGAATCGAGTTCAATCCCCAGAAGGATCTCTTGGGCGGGATATTGAAAAGAAGACAGAATCATCAGATCGCAACGGGACGGAAATGATCGAAGGCGGTGAAGATGAAAGAAATTCATACAGCAAACAAGAGGACGGAAATAACGACCAGGCGTAAAGCCAGAAAGGTCGGCGGGATCTGGGTTGATCCCATGAGTTTCCCGACGCTGACAGAATAAATCAATCCCTTAATCCCCTGTCCAATTGATGGATGGGGGATTTTTTTTGTTACTGCCATTGACAGTATTATTCCACTTCTCTATAATCTGCGGCAAATTTTATCAAACCTGTTCATATTGGTAATGATATTATTAATGATTACTGAGAGGGGCATTTCATGCAGAAAGTTGTATTTCTTGTTGATATGAATGCCTTTTTCATAAGTTGTGAAATGACAAGGAATGATTCTCTGGTCGGAATACCAGCCGCTGTTGCCGGCGATCCGAAGAAGCGAACGGGCATCATTCTTGCGGCAAACTATGAGGCAAGATCATGTGGGGTCAAGACGGCCATGGTTCTTCATGAAGCTTTGAAACTTTGCCCTAAAATAATCCTGGTACCGCCGGATCATCGTTTCTATGAGCAGAAATCAAAAGAGGTCATGGACTTACTATCAAACTATACACCGATTCTGGAACAGAACAGTATTGATGAGGCATGGCTTGATATGACAGGGTCGGAAAGACTTTTTGGCAAACCTGTAGAGGCGGCAAGACGTATAATGGATGAAATCAAAGACAAACTCGGGCTTTGGTGCTCCATCGGGATCGCTGAAAACAAGTTTCTGGCAAAAATGGCATCTGAAATGAAGAAGCCCCTCGGCATCACCGAACTATGGGAACGTGATATTCCCCAAAAACTCTGGCCGCTGCCGGTGAAAGAAATGTAC
>JALNVY010000117.1 GCA_023231165.1 Syntrophales bacterium
ACCGTCCTGTCGGCAGGGACGGCGTCCAGCATCTCTTGCAAATCAGGGGCACCGCCCCTATTTTCTGTTACAGTGTTCATCCTTCTTTAAGGCCTTGATCATCCCTTTTTTCAAGCAGCCAGCACAAATTCTTGATATTGAAGAACGGAAGCATCAACCGTGAGCAACAGCATCCCTTCCGTACGGGCCTGGGCCAGCAACAAGCGGTCGAAAGGGTCTTTATGAAGCAAAGGCAATGTTTCGACCGCAAGGGCATGCTCCGCGGTTATAGACAGCTCGGTGTATCCATGCACGATGAGCATTTTTCTCAAGCGGCTCGGGTCCACCTTGAAATCGTCCCGTCCCAATCCCCGTTTGATCACAATCTCCCAGATACTGGCTGCACTGAAAAACAAAATGTTCTCGGGCGTCGTCAAAAGGGTGCGAGCTGATTCGGAGAGTTTTTCCGGTTGCCCCGCAGCCCACAGGACAATGTGCGTATCCAGTAGCAGCTTCACGAGGACTTTCCTTCAAAAAGTTGGATCAACTCCGTTGCCGCAAAAGAATCAAAATCGTCCGGCACCGAAATCTCACCTGACATGAACCCCAGCTTTTCAACCCCTTGCAACTCCCCTTCGGATAAAGGCAAAACCTTGACCATCGGCTTTCCTGCCTTGGCAATGATAAAAACATTTCCTTTCGCAGCCTCGTCGACCAGGCGTGAAAGGTGTGTCTTTGCTTCGTGGATATTGACTGTTTGCATGGAATACCTCGTCAGGTTTAGTTTTGTGGACTTAGTTTACAAACATGATTAGGATTTGTCAAGAGGAATGGGGGAAGGGATTTTCATACTTCGTTGTGCCCGCGCCTGGCATGGTTATTAATACGTGTTGTGTCCCCGGAATCCCAAAATATGTTAATGCAAGACCTGGCCCTACTACTTGCTTTTACCCGTTTTAGGATTGCCGTAAAGATCGTGTCGATGGCCGTGTCTCAGGAGAACACATCCGACAGAAGTGATTTTTTTTATGAGGTCTTTTCTTTTCATATAGCAAAGATGAGTTCTTTAACCTCATGCTCTGCCGGCACATCGTCCATGGTCATCAGAATATAGGCGTCTTTCATGTTCTCCTCAAGTTCCTCAAGTGTCTCTCCCTGGGTCATTATGTCAGGATATTCTATAAGCTTTCCCACCCAGAATTGCTCACCCTTCCAGTAAATCATTTTTAATTTTGTTTCCACTACCTCACCTCATTGACAATTATGACGTTCAACCTTAATGGCATATTCCTTTTTCAGATCCTGCTTATCACAATTTGCGCTTGAAATCTACTAACTTTCAAGAGGCTTTATTCACACACCAATAACTGTCCGTAATTTTCCGACGATGTCTTAGATTATTTTCGTTCTACCGCTCGCCTGCCCATTATCCGTCAACGATAGGCTGTTCCTTAAATTCTGATGTGACTTTAAGTGGGTGAGGTTGTATATCAGTTAAAAGGAGATTTTGCGGATCATGTTCAACGATGAAGAGGAAAAGTTAGCGCGCTTTAGGGATCTGACGGAGATCATGCGGAAGGCCCCCCGGCGGGAAACCCCGGAAGGCTTTACGGAGCGGGTCATGGAGAGGCTCCCGGAAGGGAAGGGTGGCGTCCGGAGATTTTCGTTCCTGAGGCCGTTTTGGACTCCGGCCTATACAAGGTACCTGACCCGCGGCTTCCAACTCCCCGTGACGAAGACGGAATGCGCCTTCTACTTCCTTCTGACAGGATTTTTCTACCTTGTCTTAGGATCCATCATGATGCTCGGCCTGCAGCGGCTTACTGGGCTGCTTCATCCTGGATGGCTCTCGGTTCAGCCGATCTTTGGCCTCCTGCTTGCCGTTGGGCTCATGGCCCTCGGCGTTGTCCTTTATTCAAATGGTCGTTCCGCCATCCGGGTTGCCCGCATCGGAACGGTGCTCTATGCGGTTCTGGTCATTCTAAACGGCTGTATAGGCGCCCTGTGGACCCATGTTCCCGTGGCGTTCTTTATCGCTGCGATCTTCTCCCTGACAGGATTGGGCATGGCCGCTTTTCTGGGGATTGCCGTCGATCAGTATGCCCCGGAAACCATTTCTTCTCAGGAGGTACAAGCATGAAGCGAACCGTAAAAACCGCCTTCGGAAAGGATGGCTTCACCCTGATTGAGGCGATCGCCGTTCTTGTGATTCTGGGGATCGTTGTGGCCGTCGCGGCCGTCCGGATGTCCGATACGAGTGCCTTTGATCTTGTCTCCCAGGTCGAAGTGGTCAAGGGACATCTCCGCCTGGCTCAGTCCCGGGCGATGAGTTCTGGCAGCCCCTGGGGCATCAACTTCACCGGCACAACCCCAACAAGCTACTACCTTTTTCAGGCAACTGCGCCAACAACGCCGGTACTGCTCCTAGGCGAAGACAATGCGACGGTCAACTTGACGACAGCAAAAAAGTCCAGCCTGACCATCGCCACCCGGACAGTCACTTTCGACGCCTATGGCAGTCCGGGGACGACGGACGTCACGGTCGTGACCAATGGCGGAAGCATCACAGTAACAAAAAACACGGGGTACATCCCCTAGACATTCATCGGAGAAAATACATGCAGTGCAAACAATTTCGCAGCAGAATGAAAAACGGCAGCGGCTTCACGCTGATCGAGGTCATCGTCTCCCTGATCGTGGCGTCCATCTTGGGAGTGATGCTGGTCTCCTTTATGGGATCAAGCGTAGTGCAGAGTGCCAATCCCGTAATCATGGCGCAGAACGGCGCCTATCTGAACGAAATTATGGAAAATATGTCCGCTGATTACAGAGCCAAGCAGGTTGCGAACCCAGGACCGGCCGGTCTGGCGAATTTTCGAACCAACGTCGAAACAGCAAATTACTATTCCGACTCGTCGCACCCCTATACCGTCGTGGACAGCTGTATCTCTTTTCCCAACGGAACCACTGTCAACGAATCGGCGGGCACATGTTCGAATAGCGCCAACACTATTCTCAAGGTGACTGTCACGTATAATGATTTGTCTGTTACCGCACTTTTTACGGGGTAAAATTATGTGTATAAAACGAGCCTTTCAAGCGAAGTCGCCAGCCCCGCGGGGGAAGCAAAGCCATTTCCATATCCGCGATAGGCGGGACATCAGGTCGCAAAGTGGTTTTACACTCATCGAAATCATTGTCACCCTCATTTTGGTGGGTATACTGGCTTCCATGGGTGGCATGGCCATCGTCCAAGCCGTTCAGGGGTATATGACGGTCAAAGAAAATTCGGTGACGACCCAAAAGGCCCAACTGGCCATGTCCCGGATCACCAGGGAAATCGTCGAGATGGTTAACATCCCCTCCACCGCCTCGAATACAGCGCTGCCCCTTACCGGTGTAAGCAATTGCACCGGTACCGCCGGTACCTGCGTCCGGACCATCGGATTAAACAGTGGGGCTGTAAAGATCGCCTTCGGTGACGGAACAACCCTGGATCAAGGTGATATCCTGATAAACAATGTAAATGCTTTCTCTTTTACGTACTGGTCCGGCACCACCAGCACAACGACCTGGCCGGCAGGAAGCGACAGCACCCTCTCAGCCATAGATGTCAATATGCAAATCTCCCAGCCGAACGGCGCTATACTGACCTTCACTACCCGCGTTGATCCCCGTAACAACGGGAATATTGGTGGCGCGGCAATACCCACTACTCCACCAACGGTTCCGACAACCTGGGGTATCAACCCCACCTGCTTTATAGCGACGGCGGCTTATGGAGATCCGGGGCACCCGATGGTTCAGATCCTACGAGATTTTCGCGACCGGTATCTTCTCTCCTGGCAAGGGGGCAGGTGGTTTGTGAAAAAGTACTACGAGCATGGCCCGACAGCAGCCGATCTTATTCGCAATCAACCGCTTGCGATGTGGGCGGTAAGATGCCTGCTTGCGCCGGTCGCCGCCTTGATCTTCTGTCTGATCTATGTACCCCTGGCGATTCCCTTCATCCTTATTGTTTCTCTGATCGTAACAGTCGCCTTGTTTGCTGCCGTGCGGGGCGGTATGCCTTCCCGGTCCGGTGTTTTACGCGCCCGGGGGAGCATCCTGATCGGTCTGATCATCACGATGGTCATCATGGCGCTGTTAGGGGCAGCCATGCTCCCCATGTTCTCTGCTTCCTACGCGAACCAGGTCTATGCGGATCAGGGCCGTAAGGCTTATTCCCTCGCGGAATCTGGTTACCGCTATGCATCCAGCAAGTTTCTTTGGGGGGGAACATCGGGGTGGAATGCCGCAATGACGGAACTGAACAACAAGACCTGCAACCTTTCAGGCAATGCGGGTTCGTTTAAGACCGTGCTCTATCCCTTATGGTTCAGTGCCAATGTAACCGCCGCTGGGGCAAATGCGCTCGAGACAACGGTCTATGGAACGGTCCCCGCGGAGTTCAGCAGCGGCTCCTGTAGCACATCGCCCTGCGGCTATATCGCGGTGGTCATCAATTCCACCAATTACTACTATTCGTACACTTCTTACAGCACTTTGGGTGCGACGATTACCTTCAACGGCCTGTCTATCTCTGCGCCAACAGCCGTCTCTCTGCCGGCGATCACCACCGCAGGCGTGGTCGATGTTCAACCCGTGACGAAGACAGGAACCAACCCGGGCCTCGCCAAGGGTGGCAACCTGACCATAAGCGCAGCCGGTGCCAGCGCCTTCCCGCTCCTGAACGGCAACTTTACCTTAATCAACTCTGCGGGCGGGCAAATCAATAGCGGTGCGATTTTCAACTATACGAAGCGTGTAGCAAATATACTCTATAACATCACCCTTTCCAGCCCCACCGAGAACGCGAACTGGACCAGCGCGGTGAGCGTTCCCGCGTCGTCTAATGTAATCCTTAGCAAATACGTCCGTATAGACTCGACCGGGACCAGCGGCAGCGTTTCCCGCAAGGTGACCTACAACGTGCCGATCGGCTTTTTAACCGGTAGCGGCGGAGACTTCCAAAAACAGAAGCACCCCGATACAATGGACACTACTGGAAATTGGGCAACTTCGCAGGATTTGGGGACCCAAGCGCTTACCGGGGGGAGCCAGTCTTCGATGTATGTCAGTGGCGTTGTCGGTGGTTCGTCCATGGGTGGTATCGCGGGCTTCCTGGGAGGACTCCTCGGATGGAGCACTAGCGGTGCCGGCTGGGCTTTAGTCGCCAATACGACCACGGCGGATCTTGCCCAATCCTGGGTGGACGCGGGCGGATGCCTGAGTTATGACCTCCAGGTCAAGATGAAAAACACGTTGCCCTATTTCATGACCGGCATGAGCTTTCGGATGAGGAACAATACGGACTCTTCGGACCTTTACACCTATGGCATCTCTTTCCAGAGGCAGATGCAGAGTCAGAATTGTATTTTATGGTCTTGCGGATCAGCTTATAATGATGACGGAATTGATGATAATTTAAGACCAGCAGCAACGAGCTGGACAGGTTACACATCTATCTCGTGGGGTACAGGTACAAAACATCGATATTCTAATCCGGTTATCATTCTCTGGCAGCGCAACGGTCCGGCCACGGGGACAGGAACTCCGCCCGTAGGGACCGGCAGCTTCAAGGTTCTCGCCTACCGGAATATCACGTCGGCAGACAATCTGACCACCGGAACGGGAACATCTCTAGTCCTTAAGCCTTGGGTTACGCTGATGGTTCGCGTGATTGAGGGATACTCTCTGCCGATTACAAATGGCAGGGTGACTGCCGCTGGCAGGAATCTGAAATACGGCGACATAATTTATTCCGGCACTAAAACCGCCCGGATAATAGGAACGCCGATTATGACGACGAACTGGAGTACCAGTTCAACAGGCGTAGGGACGCTTATTCTCTCGAATCGTCCCATTGATTCCGCGGGATCAAGTACACCATTCACCAGTGGCGATTATCTCTACCTTGTTGGTGGAGACGGCAGCGCCTATGCGCGAGCGTCGGGTGCGCAGGCCATGTCAAAGGCAAACTACCTCATGGTCTATTACAGCGACAACAAGACTCCGGCGACGGGGAATGGCACGCAGGCCGACAACACGCGTGTGGGCAACCCCTTGGGCAGCTTCAACTGGCCACCGGACGACTGGACGGACCGAATCGCCGGCAATGACTATTTCTCACTCGTCGGCGGTACGACGACGGCTATCCGGTGGACCTGGATAAACCCGGACACGACTTCGGATGTGGTAACTTTTGTCAACGCCCTCAGCACGACCGATCTGTATAATGCCGTTATCAAGACGGACGCCTTGTTATCTCCAGCCTGGACCGCCGTAACTCCTGCCAGTACGACAGCTGATTTTCTAGGGCCAAACGGTACTACTAGCGGCGATGGTATCGCTCTGATAACCTCCAGCACTGCCCCGAACACAGCGAAGACGACATACTACGACGATTTTGATTACCAACTGGATATAAAGGGCGGTACGGGATTTTTACCGCCTATCCAGAATTAATACCGCCGCGAAAAACGAGAAGGCTAATATCCATTACATTGAAGGATGTTAGCCTTCTTCATTTGAATTTCTTTATCGTTACTTTGTCCATTGTTATCCAGTTGCTGAGGTCAAAATGAGAGGAGGACAAACTGGCGCTGGTATTCCCCGGTTACTGTATTTACGCGGCCAAAACGAACTGGCTCTTCCCACACAACAAAAAATAACACTGTGCAAAACCAAATCAACAGAACACCAGGGGCAATGCAATCCAGAGGGGTGGACGGCTGACTTTCAACAGGATCAGAAGCCTCCGCCACATATTCACCGATCCGTAAGAAAGCTGTTCACCGATACGCATCCCGGTCTCCATTTGGAACGAATCATCAATGATCCCAATGCCTGGTCGGCTTCGCTCATCCTCCTGCGTGTTCCTCAACCACGACGATCTCTACCGCCGTCCTATGCTATTCGGTACGTCTTTACGGACAATTTATCTGCTGCTTGGAGCAGGTGCTGGTCTGATGTAACCAGCGTAAAATCGCCGGCAGATGCAATGGCCAAGTGAAGAGAATCGAGCGTTCTCAGTGACGTGCTGAAAAGGCCGATCCAGCCACGGGCAATCCGCCAGTGTTGGGATTCGAGGGAGATGATCGTAAACAGTCCGCCATCCAGATGGGACAAGAATTTCGATAAGATACGGTTTCCGTCCAATGGGGCGAGGTCTCCCATTCGCACTTTCTTCGCGACTGCGGAAAACAGCTCCACATCTGTCAGATCGCTAACGGCAGGCTTGAACTGCTCACCCAGGAAGGATTGAACTTGTTCGCTCGAGGTCTCCGGACAATAATAGGCGACCAGGACGCTCGTGTCGATGTAATACATCAATAGCGTTCCTCTTCCCGCCCTTGAATGATCGTCGCGCTGAGGCTCTCTCCCTTCACCGAAATCGAATCCCGGAACCCGCGCAAGTCAGGAAGCCGCTTGCACGCATCACCTACTGGAATGAGCCTGGCAACCCTTTTCCCCCGCCGAATAATCACGACATCTTCTCCCCTTTCGGTTC